>NZ_JANJFJ010000175.1:0-9093 GCF_024626565.1 Microbacterium sp. zg.Y909 | reverse complement strand
TATGTCTTCCGCAGCAAGGTCACCGACGCGGTCAAGGAGCGCCGCGTCGTCACGATCCTGCATGAGCTCGCGCACATGTGGTTCGGTGACCTCGTCACGATGCGCTGGTGGAACGACCTGTGGCTGAACGAGTCCTTCGCAGAGTGGGCGTCGACCATGGCCACCGCCGAGGCGACCGAGTGGACCGAGGCGTGGACCACCTTCAACGCGATGGAGAAGACCTGGGCGTACCGCCAGGACCAGCTCCCCTCGACCCACCCCGTGGTGGCGCAGATCAACGACCTCGAAGACGTGCAGGTCAACTTCGACGGCATCACCTACGCCAAGGGCGGTTCGGTGCTCAAGCAGCTCGCCGCGTGGGTGGGCATCGAGGAGTTCTTCGCCGGTGTCGCGGCGTACTTCAAGAAGAACGAGTGGTCCAACACGGAGCTGTCGGATCTGCTCGTCGAACTCGAGCGCACGAGCGGTCGCGAGCTGTCGACCTGGTCGAAGAAGTGGCTCGAGACGGCCGGGGTGAACACGCTGTCGCCCGAGATCGCGACGTCCGACGATGGGATCATCACGCGGTTCGCCGTGGTGCAGACGGCTCCGGCCGACTACCCCACGATCCGCCCCCACCGGCTGGGCATCGGCTTCTACCGCCTGCAGGGCGATTCGCTGGTGTGTGTGCACCACGAGGAACTCGACGTCGACGGCGACCTCACCGAGGTGCCGCAGCTGAAGGGTCTCGCGCGGCCCGACCTGGTGCTGCTCAACGACGAGGATCTGGCCTACGCCAAGATCCGCCTCGACGAGCACTCCCTTCGCACCGCCATCGCGCACCTGAAGGACATCAGCGACCCGCTGGCCCGCTCGCTGGTGTGGGGCGCGGCCTGGGACCAGACCCGCGACGGTGAGACGGCCGCCAGTGACTACGTCGACCTCGTGCTGCGCAACATCGGCAGCGAGACCGAGTCGACCACCGTGCGCACGACGCTGGGGCAGCTGCAGCTCGCCGCCAACTCCTACGTCACCCCCGCCACCCGCGAGGCAACGCGCGCACGCGTCGCCGACGGTCTGTGGAAGCTTGCGCAGCAGGCCCAGCCCGGCAGCGACAGCCAGCTGCAGTTCGTCACCGCCTTCGCCTCCGCCGCCAGTACAGCGGCGCACACGCAGACCGTGACGGCCCTGCGTGACGGCGAGACGGTGCTCGAGGGGCTGACGATCGACACCGATCTGTCCTGGCAGCTGATGGTGTCGCTCGCCGCCGCCGGCGCGGTCACCGCCGAGGACATCGACGCCGCGCTGGCCGCGGACAACACGGCCAAGGGCGGAGAGTTCGCTGCGCAGGCGCGCGCCGCCCTGCCGACCCTCGAGGCCAAGCGCGCCGCGTGGGCGTCGCTGATCGACCAGGCCGACGCGCCGAACACGATCGTGCGCGCCGCCGCGGCCGGTTTCGTGCACCCCGCCGGACGTGAGCTGCTGTCGGAGTTCGTCGCCCCCTACTTCGACATGCTGCTGCCGATCTGGGAGTCGCGGACCTACCAGATCGCCCAGTACCTCATCGTCGGGCTGTACCCCGCGCCGCTCGCCGACGTGGCGCTGCGTGACGCGACCCGTTCGTGGCTCGCCGATCACCAGGATGCGCCGCCGGCGCTGCGGCGTCTGGTCGCCGAGAACCTCGCCGGAGTCGAGCGCGCGCTCGCGGTGCAGGAACGCGACGCCGAGTAGCAATCCGAGCATGTTCTGACGCCCCGATGCCGCGATGCGGCGCCGGGGCGTCAGTGCGTCCAGGCGTGTGCACACAGCCCGTCCGGATGCGGGATGGGTAGGCTTGGTGCGATGGATGACCCGACGAATCCCGACTTCTGGGCGCAGGTGCTCAAGTGGCTCATCGAGGCGGGTTGGAACCTGCTCACCGTCGCGCTCATCCTCGTGGGCGCGGTTCTGGCGTCGTGGGTGCTGCGCATCTTCATCCGTCGAACGGTGAACCGCATCGTCTCGGGCGCGAAGAGCAAGGCGCGGGTCGACGACACGCAGGCGCTCGAACGCTCGCCGCTGGCCCAGGTGCGGCTCGTGCAGCGCACCCGCACACTCGGCACGATCCTGCAGAACATCGTCAACGTTGCCATCGTCATCATCACCGTGCTGCTGATCGTGCAGGTTCTCGCCCCCAACACCCTCGGCTCGTTCGCATTGCTGTCGGCCGCCATCGGCGCCGGGTTGGGTTTCGGCGCCCAGAACATCGTCAAGGACGTGCTCAACGGCATCTTCATCGTGGCCGAGGACCAGGTCGGCATCGGCGACGTCGTCGATGTGGGGCTCGCGACCGGGGTCGTGGAGTACGTCTCGGTGCGCGTCACCCACGTGCGCGACGTCAACGGCACTCTCTGGTACGTGCGCAACGGCGAGATCACCCGCATCGGCAACATGTCGCAGGGCTGGTCGCGCGTCATCATCGACCTCGCCGTTCCCGTCGACGCCGACGTCGACGCGGTCGAGAAGCAGATGCTCGCTGCGGCCAGGAGTCTGCAGAAGGACCCGAAGTGGCGCACCCGCGTGCTCGAGGACCCCGAGGTCTGGGGTCTGGAGTCCGTCAGCGGGGAAGCGCTCGTGATTCGCCTGGTGATGAAGACGCGGCCCAACGCGAAAGACGACGTGGCCCGGGAGTTGCGCATGCGGCTCAAGCACGCCATCGATGAGATGGGGCTGACACTCCCCCACCTGAACTCCATCACGCTGACCGGCCCCGAGGGCGCCCAGCGCGTGCGCGGCGCCAACCCGCCGATGACGAGGCCCAACCCGGTGTCGAACGATGCCCGCCCGACGTGGAAGCCCAAGCGCACCGGCAAGTCCGGCAGCGGGTCGGGCGACGGCGACGGCTCGGCGCCCCCGCCCTCCGACGAAGAGACGAAGAAATGACGGACGCCGCACCCCGCTCGTTCTACGACGAGGTCGGCGGGCACGAGACGTTCGTCCGGCTCGCCGCGGTCTTCTACCGCGAGGTCGCCGAGGACGATGTGCTGCGCCCGATGTACCCCGAGGTCGACCTCGAACCCGCCGCGCGTCGGCTGGAGATGTTCCTCGCCCAGTATTGGGGCGGCCCCAGCACATACAGCCAGGAGCGCGGTCACCCGCGCCTGCGCATGCGGCACGCCCCCTTCCATGTGAACCCCGACGCCCGGGACCGGTGGCTGGCGCACATGCGCGTCGCCGTCGACGAACTCGGTCTGTCGCCCCTCCACGAGGCGACCCTGTGGGAGTATCTCGACAGGGCGGCGCACGCCATGGTGAACACGTTCGAGCCGACGGGGATCGGTCCGGCTCCGGCCGGCCGCGAGGCGACGGGTCTCTCGGTGGTCGCGCGAAGGCCCGAAGGAAACACGGCGGGCTGAGCGCCGAGGCAGACACCCCGGGCTGTGCGCCCGGCCGACGACGAAGGAGTCGCCATGACCACCGCCACCATCCGCGCCGACGTGCTGGTCATCGGCTGGGGCTTGTCGGGCCTCGTCGCGGCCAGTGAAGCCGTCGCCGCCGGCAAGCACGTCGCCATCGTCGACCAGGAGCCTCGCACCAACCTCGGCGGGCAGGCGTGGTGGTCGTTCGGCGGGCTGTTCTTCATCGACTCCCCCGAGCAGCGCCGTCTCGGCATCCGAGATTCCTTCGACCTCGCCCGGCAGGACTGGCTGGGCACCGCCTGCTTCGACCGCGAGGAGGACGTGTGGGCGCGGCGGTGGGCCGAGGCATACCTGCACTTCGCGCACCATGAGAAGCGCGCCTGGCTGCGACAGAAGGGGCTGGGCTTCTTCCCCATCGTGGGATGGGCCGAGCGCGGCGGCTACACCGCGACAGGACCGGGCAACTCCGTGCCGCGCTTCCACATCACGTGGGGCACCGGGCCGGGGGTCGTGGCGCCCTTCCAGGCTGCGGTCGAAGAGGCGGAGCGGCAGGGCAGGCTGACGATTCTGCCGCGGCATCGGGTCACCGCGCTCACCGTCGCGGACGGCGTCGTGACCGGCGCCACCGGCGACCTGCTCGCGCCATCCGGCGCGGCGCGCGGCACGGCCACCTCGCGTGAGGTCGTGGGGGCGTTCGAGATGACGGCGGGCGCGACGATCGTCACGTCCGGCGGCATCGGAGGCAACCACGAGCTCGTCCGCCGACGCTGGCCGGAACGGCTCGGCACCCCGCCCGTATCGATGATCGCGGGGGTCCCCGCCTACGTCGACGGTCACATGCTGGCGGTGGCGGAACAGGCGGGAGCGCGCGAAATCAACGGCGACCGCATGTGGCACTACGTCGAAGGCATCCAGAACTTCCGGCCGGTCTGGCCGCAGCACGGCATCCGCATCCTTCCCGGGCCGTCGTCGATCTGGCTCGACGCGACGGGCCGGCGCCTGCCGGTGCCGCTGTTCCCCGGCTTCGACACGCTCGGCACCCTGGCCCACTTGCGGCGCACGGGGTACGACCACTCGTGGTTCGTGCTGTCGCGCAAGATCATCGAGAAGGAGTTCACACTCTCGGGAAGCGAGCAGAACCCCGATCTCACGGGCAAGGACGTGCGACTTCTGGTCTCGTCGCGGCTGGCCAAGGGCACCGCCGAGCCCGTGCAGGCCTTCCTCGACCGCGGCGCCGACTTCGTCGTACGCGACACCCTCGATGACCTCATCGCGGGCATGCGCGACCTTCCCGGCGGCGAGGTCCTCGATGCCACGCGGGTGCGCACCGAGGTCGAGGCGCGCGATCGCGAGATCGAGAACGACTTCACCAAGGACGCGCAGATCGCCATGATGCGCTCCGCACGCGCATTCCGCGGCGACCGCCTCGTGCGCACCGCCACACCCCACCGGATCCTCGATCGCTCCGCAGGTCCCCTCATCGCAGTGAAGCTGCACGTGCTCACCCGGAAGTCGCTGGGCGGCATCCAGACCGATCTGCAGTCGCGTGCGCTCGCGGCCGACGGGCAGGTCGTGCCGGGGCTCTACGCGGCGGGCGAGGCGAGCGGTTTCGGCGGCGGTGGCATGCACGGCTACCGCGCGCTCGAGGGGACCTTCCTCGGCGGATGCCTCTTCTCGGGGCGCGCCGCCGGACGGGCGGCTGCCGCAGCGGTCTGAATCCGCCGCTCAGGCCCTGGCGCCGGTCGCGCGGACGGGCGTGAGCCCGGCCTTCACCGGACCGCGCACGAGCACGTGACCGCGGCGCAGACTCAGACGCGTCCACGGCCCGGCGGTGCGCAGCTCGACCGTCTCGGCCCCGCCGATGAAACCGAGGCCGAACGCGGCGAACGCGACGCCCAGCGGCAGCCCGGCCATGGCGGCATCCTGTGCGCCCCACACCGACGCGCGCACGGCGCGCACGGCGTCGTCACCGGCATCTCGCGGCACCGACTCGGCGACGGCGGCGATGCCCCACTGGGCGCGGGTGGCGATCGTCGCGGCATCCAGCGTGCCGGCGGCGTCCCAGCCGCCGCGGGGCGGGGCGACGCCCGCCCACGGAGCCGACACCGCGGCGTCGGGGAGTGTGAGGGCGAGGGGGTCGTCGGAGACGACGAGAGTCGCGGCATCCACAACGATGTCGGTGAGCAGTTCCGGATCCACCGTCGAGGCCCGAAGTCCCAGCACCGTGGGGGTGGAATCGAGCAGTCCGCGGGGGGCCAGCGGCGCGCAGGTCATGACGAGCGTTCCGGATGCCGCCTGCAGCCGCACCGCACCGTCCCCCATCCGCGACGCGCGGGAGGCGAAGGTCGCCGCGTCGGTCGCGGCGCGGTGATCGGGGAAACGGAGGTGGTGCGGCATCGGCTTTAAACTACCAAGCGGCGCTGTGCGCGCCGCGCAGACAGGAGTGAAGTGCCCGATTCGTCCACCGATCCCGTCGCCACGATGCTCTCGGTCATCGACCTGGCGGCGTCCGCTGCCCGCACCACCGAGGACATCTTCACGGGGGCCTCGCACGCGATGCCGAGCGGTCGCGTATTCGGAGGGCAGGTGCTGGCGCAGGCGATCACCGCCGCCGCGCGGACCCTCCCGCCCGAGCGCGTGCCGCACTCGATGCACGGGTACTTCCTGCGCCCGGGCAACGTCACCAAGGGGATCACCCTGTCGGTGGACCGCATCCACGACGGTCGGTCGTTCTCGACCCGCCGCACCCAGGCTTATCAGGAGGGCGTGCCGATCTTCTCGATGATCGCGTCCTTCGAAGACGAGGACCCCGGGGTCGAGCACGGAGCGCCGATGCCGTCGGACGTGCCCGCACCCGAGGACCTCCCCGGTACGGAGGTGCTCGACCCCTCCCGCCACCCGCTGTCTGTGCGGGTACTGGGCGGTGGCCCCATCGAGTGCCGGTACGTGACCTCCCCGATCTACGACACCGTCGAGGGCGCTCACACGCCGCACCAGGCGGTATGGATGCGCACCCGCTCTCCCCTGCCCGACGACCCGGCGGTCCACCGGGCCGTGCTGGCGTACCTGAGCGATCTGACGATTCAGGAGACCGTGCTGCGCGCTCACGGGCTGCCGTGGTCGACGCCGGGGCTCAAGGTGGCGAGCCTCGATCACGCGATGTGGTGGCACCGGTTCGGTCGGGTGGACGAGTGGGTGCTCTACACGCAGGAATCGCCGAGCGCGCGTGGCGGCCGCGGGCTCGCCACGGGCCGCATCCACAGCCGCGACGGCCGGCTGCTGGCCACGGTCGCCCAGGAGATCATGATCCGGGTCCCCGGCGGCAGCTGACGGCCGGCCGCGACGGCCGCGGGTGTTCGGCGCCGTGGCTGCGGTTCTTCAGCGGCGGTGTGCGTAGACGATCGGCTCACCGACGTACGGCGCCCAGGCCTGCCGCATCTCCGTGGTGAGGCGCACGGGGCGGCCGGTGGCGCTGCTCACCATCACCACGACCGCCGTCGAGCGGGCATAGAGGGTGCGCGGCGACTCCCCGAGCGGGCTGTAGACGTCGTAGCAGACGTCGATGCTCGAGCCGCCGAGGCGCCCGATCCACAGCTGCACATCGAGCGGTCGCTGCTGGTAGGGCACCGGAGCGAGGTACTCGATCTCCTGGCGCGCGATGAGGGTCATCGTCTCCGCGCCGGCGCTCAGGCCGGAATCGAGCACGGCGGTCGGAGGACCTTCCATGCCCGCGTCAGGGCGCCAGAAGGCACGAAGGCGAGCCTCCTCGAGCAGCTTGAGCATCGAGGTGTTGTTGACGTGATTGAGTGCGTCCAGATCGCCCCACCGCAGCGGGATGGGGACGTGGATCCGCAAGGGGGCGGCGTCAGTCACGCGTGAGCTTGCGGTACGTCGACCGGTGCGGGTTGGCCGCGTCGGGGCCGAGTCGCTCGATCTTGTTCGCCTCGTAGGCCTCGAAGTTGCCCTCGAACCAGTACCACTGGCCGGGGTTCTCCTCGGTGCCCTCGTACGAGAGGATGTGCGTCGCGATGCGGTCGAGGAACCACCGGTCGTGGGTGATGACCACCGCACAGCCGGGGAACTCCAGCAGGGCGTTCTCGAGCGACTGCAGGGTCTCGACGTCCAGGTCGTTGGTGGGCTCGTCGAGCAGCAGCAGGTTGCCGCCCTCCTTGAGGGTGAGGGCGAGGTTCAGACGGTTGCGCTCACCACCGGAGAGCACGCCGGCCTTCTTCTGCTGGTCAGGCCCCTTGAATCCGAACTTCGACACGTACGCGCGCGACGGGATCTCGATCTTGCCCACCGTGATGATGTCCAGACCGTCGGAGACGACCTCCCACAGCGACTTGTTGGGGTCGATGTTCGAGCGGGTCTGGTCGACGTAGCTGATCTTGACCGTCTCACCGATCTTCAGCTGGCCGCCGTCGAGCGGCTCGAGCCCCACGATCGTCTTGAAAAGGGTGGTCTTGCCGACGCCGTTCGGGCCGATGACTCCGACGATGCCGTTCGGCGGCAGGCTGAAGCTCAGGCCCTCGATCAGCGGACGGCCGTCGAAGCCCTTCTCGAGCTTCTTGGCCTCGATGACGATCCCACCCAGGCGCGGCCCCGGCGGGATCTGGATCTCTTCGAAGTCCAGCTTGCGGGTGCGGTCCGCCTCAGCGGCCATCTCCTCGTAGCGCGCCAGACGCGACTTCGACTTGGCCTGGCGCCCCTTGGCGTTGGAGCGGACCCATTCGAGTTCGTCGGCGAGCCGTTTGGCGAGCTTGGCGTCCTTCTTGCCCTGAACGGCGAGGCGCTCGCCCTTCTTCTCCAGGTACGTCGAGTAGTTGCCCTCATAGGCGATCAGCCGACCACGGTCGACTTCGGCGACCCATTGCGCGACGTTGTCGAGGAAGTACCGGTCGTGTGTGACGGCGATGACGGCGCCCGAGTACTTCTGCAGGTGCTGCTCGAGCCAGAGCACGCTCTCGGCGTCGAGGTGGTTGGTGGGCTCGTCGAGAAGCAGCAGGTCGGGCTTCTGCAACAGCAGCTTGGTCAGCGCGACACGGCGCTTCTCGCCACCGGAGAGGTTCGCCACCGAGGCGTCGGCCGGGGGCGTGCGCAGGGCGTCCATCGCCTGCTCGAGCTGGGAGTCGAGGTCCCAGGCATCCGCCGCGTCGATCTCCTCCTGCAGCGTGCCCATCTCCGCCAGAAGCGCATCGAAGTCGGCATCGGGGTCGGACATGAGCGCCGAGATCTCGTTGAAACGGTCGACCTTCGCCTTGATGGCGATGCCCTCCTGGATGTTCTCCAGCACCGTCTTGGACTCGTCGAGCTCCGGCTCCTGCATGAGGATGCCGACGGTGAAGCCGGGGGTGAGCTTCGCCTCGCCGTTGGAGGGGGTGTCCATCCCCGCCATGATCTTCAGGATCGTCGACTTGCCGGCGCCGTTCGGTCCGACCATGCCGATCTTCGCGCCCGGCAGGAACGACATGGTTACGTCGTCCAGGATCAGCTTGTCGCCGACCGCTTTGCGGGCACGGACCATCTGGTAGATGTACTCAGCCACGGGGGTAAACGCTCCTTAGATGCGCGGGAATCGGATGCTCGAGAGCATCGTCGCGCGGCGACAGGACATGCGAGAGGTCCTCAGCCGCACCCGGTCAAGTCTACGGGGCGTTCTGGTCGGCCCCGCCCGGGGCGCCGGGGGCGCCCGGGACCGCCGAACTCACCAGTCGAT
>NZ_JANJFJ010000174.1:0-9207 GCF_024626565.1 Microbacterium sp. zg.Y909 | reverse complement strand
TCCCGAAGGGGAGCGCGTCGAGACGGGTGACGAAGCCCCCGGCGGTCGCGGTGACGGTGTGGGTCTCGCGGGCGACCGGCAGCGGTGCGTCCGGGTCGCCGTCCTGGGCGCGGATCATGGCACGCCATGTGTCCATCGCCCGGCCGTCGCGCAGCGCCGCTTCGACGTCGGCGTCGGGCTGGCCCGCGAGGGCGAGCATCTCGCGGGCGAGGGCCACGGTGAGCTCGACCACATCGGCGGGGCCGCCGCCGGCGAGCACCTCGACGGACTCCCGCACCTCGTTGGCGTTGCCGATCGCGAGGCCGAGCGGAGTGTTCATGTCGGTGAGGAGCGCAGTGGTCGCGACGCCCGAGTCGGTGCCGAGCGCCACCATCGTGCGGGCGAGCTCGCGGGCCTTCTCGACATCGCGCATGAACGCGCCGCCGCCGAACTTCACGTCGAGCACGAGCGCGTCGGTGCCTTCGGCGATCTTCTTCGACATGATGCTCGACGCGATGAGCGGAATGGCCTCGACGGTGCCGGTGACATCGCGCAGCGCGTAGAGCTTCTTGTCGGCGGGGGCCAGGCCCGAGCCCGCAGCGCAGATGACCGCACCGATGTCGCGCAGCTGCGCGAACAGCTCGTCGTTGGTGAGGGCTGCGCGCCAGCCGGGGATCGACTCGAGCTTGTCCAGCGTCCCTCCGGTGTGACCGAGGCCGCGTCCCGAGAGCTGCGGTACGGCGACGCCGAAGGATGCCACGAGCGGCGCGAGCGGGAGGGTGATCTTGTCGCCGACACCGCCGGTGGAGTGCTTGTCGACGGTCGGCTTGCCGAGGGCGGCGAAGCTCATGCGCTCACCCGAGGCGATCATGGCGTCGGTGAGAACGCGGATCTCGTCGCGCTGCATGCCGTTGAGGAGCACCGCCATCGCGAAGGCGGCCATCTGCGATTCCGCGACGTAGCCGCGTGTGAAGGCGTCGACCATCCAGCGCAGTGCGGGCTCGGGGACGGCGCCCCCGTCACGCTTGGCCCGGATGACGTCGACGGCGTCGAACGGTTCGTTCTCGGTGGTCATCGTGAAACTTCCTCGAGGTCGCGCGGCCCGAACGCGTCGGGCAGGACCTCGTCGATCGTGCGGATGCCGGAGACGGTCTCCAGCAGCATGCCCGGCAGGGCGAATTCATTGAGCAGCTGACGGCAGCGTCCGCACGGCATGATCGTCTGGCCGTCGTTGTTGACGCAGACGAACGCGACGAGCTGGCCGCCGCCGGACATCTGCAGGTCACCCACGAGGGCGCACTCTGCGCACAGGCCCACCCCGTAGGACGCGTTCTCGACGTTGCAGCCGGCCACCACCCGCCCGTCGGTCACGAGCGCGGCGGCGCCCACCCGATACCGGGAGTAGGGGGCGTATGCCCGCTCCATGGCCTCCGTCGCGACGGCGCGGAGATGGTCCCAATCGATGTCGGTCATGTCGATGTCATCCCTTGATGTACGGCTTGCCGGCTGCCGCGGGTCCGCGGATCTGGCCGGCGAAACCGGCCACGGCGATGATGGTGACGACGTAGGGCAGCATGAGCATGAACTCGCTCGGGATCGGCGTGCCCAGCACCGTCAGCAGATTCTGCAGGTTGGTGGCGAAGCCGAACAGCAGCGCCGCGAGGGCGGCGCGGATGGGGTCCCACCGGCCGAAGATCACCGCGGCCAGGGCGATGAAGCCGAGACCCGCGGTCATCTCCTTGCCGAACTGCGGCACCGACACCAGGGTGAAGTACGCCCCGCCGACGCCGGCGATGGCGCCCGCCAGCGACACGTTCCAGAAACGGGACATGTTGACCTTGATGCCGACGGTGTCGGCAGCCTGCGGGTGCTCGCCCACCGCGCGCAGGCGCAGGCCCCAGCGGGTGCGGTACAGGCCCCACGCCACCACGGCGACGGTGATGTACATGAGGTACACCAGGAACGTCTGGTTGAACAGCACCGGTCCGATGATCGGGATATCGCTGAGCAGCGGGATCTCGAGCCGCGTGAAGCGCACGGGCTGGTTGAGCTCGTTCTCGTTGGGCACGAGCAGCGCGCCGTAGAGGAAGCCGGTCAGGCCGGTGACCAGCACGTTCAGCACGACGCCGACGATCACCTGGTCGACGAGGTACTTGATCGCGAAGGCGGCCAGCACGAAGGCGACCAGCACACCGCCGATCATCGCGCCGATCAGGCCGATGAAGGGGTTGCCCGTGACGCTCGAAAGCAGCGCCGCCGAGAAGGCGCCCAGCAGCAGCTGCCCCTCGATGGCGACGTTGACCACGCCCACCCGCTCGCCGATGACCCCGCCCAGCGCGCCGAAGACCAGCGGCACCGAGAGGGAGATCGCCCCGAACAGCAGCCCCGTGACCGGCACGAGTCCGCCCGCGGCCGCCCACACGAGGAAGGCGAACACCCCGAGCACCGCGAAGACGATGACCAGCCACAGCGGCGGGCGGCGGTACGACCAGGCATCCCACGCCGCCCATGCCGTCAGGGCGAGCAGCAGCACCACGAGCAGCCAGCTGGTGGTGGCGGTGGGCAGCTCCACGTTGGGAAGGGCGATCGCCGACGACGCGTCGCCGAGCCGGAAGGTGCTGATCCCGTCGCGGGGGGCGAAGAAGAACAGCGCAGCCAGCAGCACCGTGGCCAGGGCCAGGACGACCGGCACCTTCAGGTGCCGCTCCTTGACCGTGCCGAGCGGGAGGGCGCCGGGGTTCGACGCCGTGGGAGCGAGCGCGCTCATGCGGCCACCGCCTTCTTCGCTGACTTGGCTCGGGCCTTGGCTGCCTTCTCCGCTTCGGTCTTGGGCAGGAAGAACACCGCCCGCAGCAGCGGCGGGGCCGCGATGAACAGCACGATGAGCGCCTGAACGACCAGCACGATGTCGACGGGGATCCCCTGCGCCTGCATCGAGAAGGACCCGGACTTCAGCGCGCCGAACAGGATGCCGGCGGCGAAGGTGCCCCACGCGCGACTGCGGCCGAGGAGGGCGACGGTGATGGCGTCGAAGCCGATGCCGGCGTCGATCGAACCGGAGAAGCCGGTGGTCACCGACCCCTGGATCTGGTTCATCGCGGCCAGGCCCGCCAGCCCTCCGGCGAAGAGCATCGCGTAGACGTAGATGCGCTTGACGTTGATGCCCGCCGCGCGCGCTGCGTGCGGGTTCTCCCCCACGGCGCGCAGGCGCATGCCGAGGCTGGAGAACTCCACGATCCACCAGACGGCGATCGTCGCGATGATCACCATCACGAAGCCCCAGTCCAGCAGCGGGAAGGCAGACCCGAAGAGCTCGGGGAACTGCGCCGTCTCGGGTGTGGCCGAAGTGATCGGCTGGTTGGTGCCCGGCTTCTGCAGCAGGCCGGGCGTGCGGATCATCCACAGCAGCAGGTAGTAGGCGACGTAGTTGAGCATGATCGTGAGGATCACTTCATGCGCGCCCGTGCGCGCCTTCAGCACACCCACGATCCCGCCCCACAGGGCGCCCCCGATGATGCCGGCGAGCATCGTCAGCGGCATGTGCAGCCAGAACGGCAGGTCGAGATTGAAGGCGAACAGCGCCGCGAAGATCGCGCCGACCAGCATCTGACCGCGGGCGCCGATGTTGAACAGGCCCACGCGGAACGCCAGCGCCACGCCGAGTCCGGCGGCGATGAGGGGAGCTGCGAACCCCAGGGAGCTGGTCAAGGGACGGATCTGCGCGGCGAAATCCGCCCCGCGCGGGTTGAACACCGCGCCGCGGAAGAGGGCCTCGTAGCCGCCGTAGACGGCGCTCCAGATCGCGGCGAACGTGTCGCCGGGACGGGCGAAGAAGTAGCCGGCCGCCTCTTGCACATCTTCGTCGGTGAGGGCGATGAGGATGCCGCCGACGACCAACGCCAGCACGATCGCGAGGATCGTGGTGAACGCGCTGCCGCGCAGGAGGTCCTTGATGAAGACGTTGGTGCGCGGCGGCGGCGGAACCTGGGGCTCCCCCGCCAGCGGGCTCTTGACAGGAGGCAGCTGCTCGGGGGGCAGCCCCTGTGTCACGTCGTCGGCACCGGGTGTCGTGCCGGTCATGCTGCCACCTCCGGGTCGCTGGCGCCGGCCATCATGAGGCCGAGGATGTCGCGCGGGGTGTCGCCGGGGACGACGCCGACGATCGCGCCGCGGTACATCACGGCGATGCGATCGGCGAGCGCGGTCACCTCGTCGAGCTCGGTCGACACGACGATCACCGGCACGCCGCTGTCGCGCGTCTCGATGATGCGCTTGTGGATGAATTCGATGGAGCCGACATCGACGCCTCGGGTCGGCTGGGCGGCCACCAGCAGCCGCAGCTCGCGATCGAGTTCGCGGGCAATGACGACCTTCTGCTGGTTGCCTCCGGAGAGGGTCGCCGCGGGAGCCTGCGGGCCCTGCGTGCGGATGTCGTACTCGGCGATGCGGTCGCGCGCGAACCGGTCGAGGGTCTTGCGCATGATCGTGCCCCAGCGCACGAAGGCGCGGTCGGACGAGCGGTCCAGGATGAGGTTCTCGGCGACGGAGAACTCACCCACCAAGCCGTCCTCGTTGCGGTCCTCGGGGACGAACCCCACGCCGGCGTCGAGGATGCCACGCACGCTCCGGCCCACGAGCTCGGTGCCGTCGAGGCTGATGGAGCCTTCGACGCGGCCGGCGAGGCCGACGATGGCCTCGACCAGCTCGGTCTGGCCGTTGCCCTGCACGCCGGCGATCGCGAGCACCTCACCGGGGCGCACGTCGAACGAGACGGCGTCGACGACGATGGCGCCGTGGTGGGTGAGCACGCGGAGGTCGCGCACCTCGAGTCCTCCTTCGCCCAGGCGCGGCGGCTGCTTCTGCACGGTCAGCTCGACCGCACGGCCCACCATGAGGGAGGCGAGCTCGGTGTTGGAGGCGGGGGGGGGGGGGGGGGCGGCGCCCGCGCCCCGGCGCGGTCGGCCCGTCCCCCGCCCCCGCCCCCCCCTCCTTGGGGGGGGCGGGGGGGGGGGGGGGGGGGGGGGGCGCGCCCCCCCCCACGACCGCGCCGAGGCGGATGACGGTGATGCGGTCAGCGACTTCGCGCACCTCGCGCAGCTTGTGGGTGATGAAGACGATCGAGGTGCCCTCGTCGCGCAGCTGACGCATGATCGTCATCAGCTCGTCGGTCTCCTGCGGGGTGAGCACCGCCGTCGGCTCGTCGAAGACGAGCACCTTGGCGTCGCGCGAGAGCGCCTTGATGATCTCGACGCGCTGCTGAACGCCCACGGGGAGGTCGCCCACGGTGGCATCCGGATCGACGTCGAATCCGAACCGGTCGGCCACGGCACGCACGTGCGCGCGGGCGGCGGCGAGGTCGAGCCCACCCAGCCCCTTGGTCGACTCGTGGCCGAGCATGACGTTCTCGGCGACGGTGAACACCGGGATCAGCATGAAGTGCTGGTGCACCATGCCGATGCCCGCCGCCATCGCGTCACCCGGCCCGCGGAAGTGCTGCGGCACCCCGTCGAGCAGGATCTCGCCCTCGTCGGCCTGGTACAGGCCGTAGAGGACGTTCATCAGCGTGGACTTGCCGGCACCGTTCTCGCCCAGCAGCGCATGGATCTCACCGGGCTCCACGGTGAGATCGATCCGGTCGTTGGCGACGAGGCTGCCGAACCGCTTGGTGATTCCGCGAAGCTCGAGCTTCATAACTGCACCCTAATCCAGGAGCCGCTCCGCGCGGAAACGGCTCTCACTGTCCATGGAACATGCTCAGGGGCGAGCAGCGACGTGCGCTGCTCGCCCCGAGCGGACTTCAGAAGGTCACGGGGAGTTCGGCGACTCCACCGTGATGTCGCCCGCGATGATCTGCTCCTGCAGCGCGGCCAGCTCGTCGGCCAGACCCTCGGGCAGCTCCGCCTCGAACTCGTGGAACTCGGAGAGCTTCACGCCCTCGTTCTCGAGCGTCCCCACGTACGGCTCCACGTCGAAGTCGCCCGCGGCGGCCTCGAGGGTGGCGTCGTAGACGGCCACGTCGATGGCCTTCATGATCGAGACGAGGGTCACGTCCGTGACGTCGGGGTCAGCGACTGCCAGGTCCTTGTCGACGCCCACCATGACGACGTCGAGGCCACCGTCGGCGATGGCCGCCGCCGCGCTCTGGTAGATCGGTCCGCCCACGGGGAGGATGACGTCCACACCCTGGTCGAGCACACCCTGCGCCGTCTGCTTGGCGGTGTCGTTCGCCGCGAAGCCACCGGTGAAGAGGCCCTCCTGCGCGGCAGTGTCCCACCCGAAGACCTCGACGGCAGCGCCCTTGTCCTCGTTGTACTTGTCGACGCCCTTCTCGAAGCCGTCCATGAACACGGCGACCGACGGGATCTGCATGCCGCCGAAGGTGCCGACCTTGTTGACACCGTTCTGCGCCGACCAGGCCGCCGCGGCGTAGCCGCCGAGGTACGACGCCTGCGCGGTGTCGAACACGAGGGGCTTGATGTTCGGGGCGTCGGTGGCGCCGTCGAAGTCGTTGTCGGCCCAGTCATCGATGATCGCGTAGTCGATCTCGGGGTTGGCCAGCGCCGACTCGACCGTGGCGGCCGAGAGGTTGAAGCCGACCGAGACGATGAACGTGCAGCCCTCGGAGACGAGCGTCTCGAGGTTCGGCGCGTAGTCGTTCGGGGTGGCCGACTCCATCTCGATGCCCTCGATGTCGAGTTCTTCGAGCGCGCGGTCCATGCCTTCCTTGGCGGCCTGGTTGAACGAACGGTCGTTCCAGCCACCCTCGTCAGAGATCAGGCAGGGCTTGAAGTCGTCTGCCGACTCGGGTGCGGCACTGCCGCCGGTGTTCTCCTCGGGCGCGCTTCCGCAGCCTGCGAGGGCGACGAGCAGCGCAGCGGCGCCGGTCGCGCCGAGGACCTTCTTGGTGGTCGAGATGGTCAAAGCAGCCTCCACGATGGCTCCCGCGGATTTCGCGGCGCCATGTGAAAGTTACCGACTGTTACGCGGTGCCCTTGACCGAATCCGGGCCAGACGGCGAAAGGTTACAAAGACGCAATCATCGCGTCATAGAAACCTCACAAGACATCGCCGCGACCGGTGAGCTTGAGGGCATCCACGACGCCCTTCACCCGCTGCGCGTGCTCGCTCGTGGTGACCAGCAGCGCGTCCTCGGTGTCGACGACCACGATGTCCTTCACCCCGATGAGGCTGATGACCCGCGACGTCTGGCTCACCACGATGCCGCTGGCGGCGTCCGAGAGGATGCGCGCGTTCTTTCCCAGGATCGCCAGCTCGTTGCGCCCGTGGGAGTTGAGCTTGGCGAGGCTCGCGAAGTCCCCGACGTCGTCCCAGTCGAAGTGACCGGGGATGACCGCCAGCCGCCCCTTCTCGGCCGCCGGCTCGGCGACGACGTAGTCGATCGCGATCTTCGGCAGTGCCGGCCACACCCGGTCGACGACGGGGCCTCGGCGGTCCCGGTCGTCCCAGGCCTCGGCGAGCTCCAGCAGGCCGGCGTGCAGCTCCGGTGCGTTCTCGGCGAGCTCTGCCAGCAGCACGTCGGCGCGGGAGATGAACATGCCCGCGTTCCACAGGTACGAGCGGTCGGCGAAGTACTCCTTCGCGGTGTCGAGGTCGGGCTTCTCCACGAAGCGCTCGACGACAGCCGCCTCAGGCGCCCCGTCGACGATGAGCTCGCCGTCCTTCTTGATGTATCCGAAGCCCACCGACGGCTCGGAGGGCTGGATGCCGATCGTGCAGATGTAGCCCTCGCGGGCGACGGCGACGGCCTGTTGCACGGCGAACTCGAACGTCCGCGTGCCGCGGATGACGTGGTCGGCGGCGAAGGAGCCGATGATGACATCGGGCTCGCGGCGCACCAGCACGGCCGCGGCCAGCCCGATGGCGGCGGCGGATTCGCGCGGCTCGGACTCGAGGAAGACGTTGCGGTCGGGGATGCCGGGCAGCTGCTCCTCCACCGCCGCGCGATGCGCGCGACCGGTGACCACCGCGATGCGCTCGGGTCCCGCGAGAGGCTCGAGGCGATCCCAGGTGTCGCGCAGCAGCGTCTGGCCGGAGCCCGTCAGGTCGTGGAGGAACTTCGGCGCGTCGGCGCGCGACAGCGGCCACAGGCGGCTGCCGATGCCTCCGGCGGGGATGACGGCGTAGAAGTTCGCAAGGGGATCTGCCATGAGGCTCAGGCTAGCGAACCGCGGCATCCGTCCCCTGAACATGCTCGATAGGGCCGGCGTTCGTCGCCCGGGTTCGATCCACGGGAATAGGATGGAAGACGCGCCCCTGTGACGCAATGCGGATCCCGCCCCGATCGTGTGAGCGGTCCGCCTCCCCCCTGTCGACCATGGAGGACGAAAGTGGCTGCACCAGCACGCGTCACGCTGTCGGTGAAAGAGACGACATCGAAGACGCCACGCGGCACGCTGTACCGCGGTAACGAAGGCATGTGGTCGTGGGTGCTGCACCGCATCACCGGTGTGGCGATCTTCTTCTTCCTGCTCGTGCACGTGCTCGACACGGCCCTGATCCGGGTGGCTCCCGAGGCGTACAACGCCGTCATGAGCACCTACAAGAACCCGATCATGGGCCTCGGCGAGGTCGTGCTCGTCGCGGCCGTCGCCTACCACGCGTACAACGGGCTGCGCATCATCCTCGTCGACTTCTGGTCCAAGGGCGCCCGATACCAGCGCCAGCTCTGGTGGGGGGTTCTGGCCCTGTGGCTCGTGACCCTGGTGCCGTTCTCGGTGCGCCACCTCTCGATCGTGTTCGCTTCCGGATGGGGAGGCCACTGATGACCGCTGACACCCTCGCCGCGCCCCGCGCGCCGCACTCCACGCCCCGCAAGAAGGGCACGAACCTGGAGAAGTGGGGCTGGATCTACATGCGCGTCTCCGGCGTGCTGCTGGTCGTGCTGATCTTCGGCCACCTGTTCGTGAACCTCATGCTGGGCGAAGGCATCCACGGCGTCGACTTCGCGTTCGTCGCCGGCAAGTTCGCCTCGCCGTTCTGGCAGTGGTGGGACGTGCTGATGCTCTGGCTCGCCTTCATCCACGGCGCCAACGGCATGCGCACGATCGTCAACGACTACGTCACGGGCCCCAGGGCCCGCCGCGTGCTGGTGTGGGCCCTCTGGTTGTCGGCCGGATTGATGATCGTCCTGGGCACGCTCGTGGTGTTCACCTTCGACCCGTGCCTCGGGATCGAGAACAGCACCACCGAGTGGCTGATCGAGAAGTG
>NZ_JANJFJ010000173.1:0-9252 GCF_024626565.1 Microbacterium sp. zg.Y909 | reverse complement strand
CGGTCGGCGGTGAAGACGATCGACAGGACGGCGACGACGAACGGTGCGTGGCGGCCGTGCAGCAGGTCGAGCGTCGGGTTGCGGAAGGCAGCCACCGAGCGCTGATACGCGGCTTCAGCGCGAGTGTTCGACATCGCAGACAAGCCTAGTTGACCCGCATGCGGGCCCACCGTGCCCGCGCGGCCCGCCCCCGCCCCCGCCCCCGTGAGAAACCACAATCCGGCTGGGACATCGCGCGTCGCGTGGTGTCCCAGCCGGATCGTGATGTTTCGCGCGGTGCGACGCAACGCGGCGACGCGTCGGCGCGTTACCGCAGCTCGACGGTGGCGCCGGCGTTGTTGAGCACCACGATCGCGGTGATCGTCGGGTGCCCTGCGGCGGCGATCTTTGCGCGGTCGAACCGCAGCAGCGGCGTGCCCTCGCTCACGCGCTGGCCCTTCTCGACGAGAGTCTCGAAGCCGTCGCCCTTCATCGACACGGTGTCGATGCCCACGTGGATGAGCAGCTCCGTGCCGTCGCCCAGCACGAGCGCGATCGCGTGACCTGTGTCGAAGGTGGCGCCCACCGTCGCGGCGGCCGGTGCGATGACGGTGTCGCCGGTCGGTTCCACGGCGACGCCCGGGCCCATGAGGCCGTCGGCGAAGGTGGGGTCGGGAACCTCCGACAGCGGCACGACCCGCCCGGCGACGGGCTGGCGCAGCCGCAGCGTTGTGGGGCGGGCATCGGTGAGCACGCCGGTGCCGCCGGCGTCCGGCGACGCGGCGGGCGAGGTCGAGGCCCGCTCGGGCGCGGCGCCGGACGGCACCTGCGCGCGGCCCGAGATGAGGTCCTCCATGGCATCCTTCACGAACTGCACGTTCAGTCCGTAGACGACCTGCACCGCCTTGCCGCCGGGCTTCATGGTCCCCGCAGCACCGGCGCGCTTGAGCGCGGTGTCGTCGACCTTGCTGACGTCGGCGACCTCCATGCGCAGCCGCGTCGCGCAGTTGTCGAGTTCGACGATGTTCTCCTTGCCGCCGAGCGCGTCGATGAAACGGGCGCCGGTGATGAGGTAGGCGTCGTCCTTGCTGCGGCTGTCGTACTCGGTGTCCTCCTCGAGGATCTCGTCGTCCTCACGGCCCGGGGTCTTCAGGTTGAAGCGCTTGATGAAGAAGTAGAAGACGCCGAAGTAGATGAGGAACCAGAACACGCCCATGACCGGGATGAGCCACGGGTTCTCGGCCATCGGGTTCGTCCAGTTGAGCACCAGGTCGATGAACCCGCCCGAGAATCCGAAGCCCATCCGCACCGGCAGGATCGCGCTGATCACCATCGAGATGCCCATGAAGAGCGCGTGCACGAGGTAGAGCACGGGGGCGAGGAACATGAAGGCGAACTCGAGCGGCTCGGTGACGCCGACGAAGAACGAGGCGAAGGCGCCCGAGAGCAGGATGCCGTAGGCGAGCTTCTTGCGCGTGGTCTTCGCCGTCAGGTACATCGCCAGCGCAGCCCCCGGGAGGCCGAACATCATCACCGGGAAGAAGCCGGTCATGTACTGGCCGGTCACGCCGTACGTGCCCTCACCGGCGAGGAAGTTGTTGAGGTCGTTGATGCCGGCCACGTCGAACCAGAACACCGAGTTGAGGGCGTGGTGCAGACCCACGGGGATGAGCAGACGGTTGAAGAACCCGTAGATGCCGGCGCCGAGGGGGCCGAGGGTGACGATCCATTCGCCGAACCCGACGAGACCGCCGTAGACGAAGGGCCAGACGAAGAACAGCACGATCGCCAGCACCAGCGAGAAGCCCGCGGTCACGATCGCCACCGAGCGCTTGCCGGAGAAGAACGACAGCGCATCGGGGAGCTTGGTGTCCTTGAACCGGTCGTAGCACCATGCCCCGATGAGTCCGCAGATGATGCCGACGAAGACGTTCTGCACGCGCAGGAAGGCCGGGTCCACCTCGTTGACGTTGCCCACCCCGGTGAACAGCAGCACCGTCTCGGGCTTGAGCAGGGTCGTGACCACGAGCCACGACACCAGGCCCGCTAGGGCGGCGGTGCCGTCGGCCTTCGTCGCCATGCCGATCGACACGCCGACCGCGAACAGCAGGGCGATGTTGTCGAGCAGGGCGCCGCCGGCCGCGCTCAGGAAGGCGGAGACGAGGTTGCTGCCCGCCGCCGAGGTGATCCAGTAACCGATGCCCGAGAGGATCGCCGCCACCGGAAGCACCGCCACCGGGAGCATGATCGATCGGCCGAGCCGCTGCATGAATCTCACATCTGCCTCCAATTGGGGATGATCATCTCGATCTGCCGATGCGCGGCGCGCAGTCCGGTCGCGGAACATCCAACCGCATCGGGGCTCGGTAACTCAACGGTCGGCTGCCGTGATAAAGCTCGCCGGAGCACAGCGCGGTCTCAGAGGGTGGAGGGGAGCGCGGCTTCGGGGCCGGCCACGCCGCCCAGCCGCTCGGCCAGGCGCTCGCGCGCGCGCCCCACGTGCACCGCGAGCAGCTCGGCCGCAGCCTCGCCGTCGCCTGCTTCGACCAGTTCCAGGATGCGCTCGTGCTCGCCTGCGATCAGCTCCGTCGGCAGCAGCGACGCGCCCTGCACCTGCGACATGCAGAAGACGACTTCGGATGCCAGGGACTCGTACACGCCGCTGGTGCGTGCGCTGCCGAGCGCATCGACGAGGCTGCGGTGAAAGCGCATGTCGGGCTCGACGATGTCGCGGGGGGAGGCGTCCACGAGGGCGGAGATCTCGCGGTTCGCGGCGCGGGCGGCATCCGGCACGTGTCGGTCTGCGGCGAGGAGGCGCAGAACCTGCGCCTCGATGACGACCCGCGTGCGATAGATGTCGCGCGCGTCTTCGGGGGTGAGGCGCACGACGCGCGCCGTCTTGTGCGCGCGCCGCTCCAGCAGCCGGTCGCGCACGAGGTTCTCGATGGCGGCCTTGGCGGTGGGACGCGCGACGTCGTACGACTCCGCGACCTCGACTTCTCCCAGCGTGGTGTCGGGCGCGAGCTCACCGGAGAGCACACGGCGGCGCAGGTCGTCGGTGACCGCGTCGATGACGGAGACCACGGCGATACGAGAGGCCATCTGTCGCTCCTTGCTGCGCCCGGCGGGCACGGGCGTCACCGAGAGTTTACGGTTCGTCTGACAAAGCCTCTTGACTGACGCGTCTACTTGTCTAACAATAGGCCAATCGACCGGCGCGAGACTCGCGCTCACGACTCAAAGGAGAGCGCACGTGTTCCAGCAGATCCTCGATCCGGTCTTCGGCTCGCTGGCGCTCTCCGCGCTGGTGGCCGTCATCCCGCTCGCCACCCTGTTCGTACTGCTCGGCGTCTTCCGCGTCAAGGCGTGGAAGGCCGCGCTGGTGGGGCTCGTCCTGTCGATCGTGCTCGCGGTGCTGGTGTGGCGGATGCCGCCCCTGCAGACGCTCAGCGCAACGGCCGAGGGCGCCCTGTACGGAATCGTGCCGATCCTGTGGATCCTCGTGAATGCCCTCTGGGTGTACCGCCTCACGGTGGTCACCGGGTGGTTCGAGGTGCTCGGCGACCGCATCCGTGCCATCAGTGACGACCAGCGCATCCTGGCGATCCTCATCGCCTTCTGCTTCGGCGCGCTGCTGGAATCCCTCGCCGGATTCGGTGCCCCGGTCGCCATCTCCATCGCGATGCTCATCGCCGCCGGCATGAAGCCGCTCAAAGCGGCCATCGTCTCGCTGCTGGCCAACACCGCCCCCGTCGCGTTCGGCGCAATGGCGGCGCCCATCATCGCCCTGTCGGGTGTCACCGGGATCGACATCCACCTGCTCTCCCAGATGGCCGGCCGCCAGACGCCGTTCCTGGCGCTGTTCGTGCCGCTCATCCTCGTGTTCATCGTCGACGGCAAGCGCGGGCTCCGGCAGACCTGGCCGGTGGCCCTCGTCGCCGGCATCGCGTTCGCGGTGGCCCAGTTCGTCACGGCCAACTTCATCGCCGTGGAGATCACCGACGTCGTGGCATCCGTCGTGACGGTCGCCGCAGTGCTGATCATGCTGCGCTTCTGGAAGCCGTCCGAGGCGCTCGTCTTCGACGCCGAGGACCGCGAGGCCGGTGTTGCGGCCGCGTCCGCCGCCGCCGCGACCGGCACGACCCAGAGCCGCGCCGCCTCCGGCTCCGGTGCCAGCGCCGGTTCCGGTGTGCGGGTGGCCGAGGCGGTGCGGATCGACACAGCATCGCGCTCGCGTGGCAACCTCACCTGGAACGCCGTCATGCCCTACGTCGTCATCATCGCGGTGTTCTCGGTCGCACAGATCCCCGTGATCAAGCAGTTCCTGGCCAAGGCCGTCACCCTGGTGTTCCCGTGGCCTGGGCTGGAGATCCTCAACGCCGCAGGCGACCCGGTGGCCACCACCTTCTCCCTGAACGTCTTCGGCACGGGCGGCACGCTGCTGCTGCTGTCGGGCATCATCGTCGCCCTGGCCTACCGCATCCGCCCGAAGGACGCCGTGGCCGCCTACGGCCACACTCTGCACCAGCTTCGGTTCACGATCGTCACGGTCGTCGCGGTGCTCGCACTCGCGTACGTCATGAACCTGTCGGGGCAGACACAGAGCCTGGGCGCTGCGCTCGCCGCCAGCGGCGGACTGTTCGCGCTGCTCTCGCCTGCCATCGGGTGGCTCGGCGTCGCCATCACCGGCTCGGACACGTCGTCCAACGCGCTGTTCGGGCTGCTGCAGGTGACCGCCGCGGAGAAGGCCGGGCTCGACCCCATTCTCATGGCGGCGACGAACTCGTCCGCGGGCGTGCTGGGCAAGATGCTCTCGCCGCAGAACCTCGCCGTCGCCGCGGCAGCCGCGGGCATGGCAGGCAAGGAGGGCGACCTCTTCCGTAAGCTCATCTGGTGGAGCCTCGGTCTGCTGGTGGTGTTCACGGGCCTGATCTATCTGCAGTCGACCGTGCTGGCATGGATGGTGCCGACCCCGTGAGCGCCGTCGCACCCTCTGGGCACATCGCCCTCGTCGGCAGCGTCCCCGATGTCGTCGCGGAGGCGGTGGCCGAGGCCGCCCGCATCAAGACCCGCGCGATCGACCGGGTCGCCTACGCCGGCGACGCCTCGCACTTCCTGCTGACCCCGCGCGCGGTGATCGTGGCGGAGGACGTCGCCGAGATCGCCCGCGTGCTGCCGGCGGCCGCCGCAGCCCGGTCGCGGGTGACGTTCCGCTCCGGGGGCACGAGCCTGTCCGGTCAGGCCTCGGGCGACGACCTGCTCGTGGACACGCGGCAGGGCTTCCGCCGCATCGAGGTGCTCGACGGTGGAGACCGGGTGCGCGTGCAGCCGGGGGCGACGGTGCGCCAGGTCAACATGCGGCTGCTGCGCCATGGCCGTCGGCTCGGGCCGGACCCGGCCAGCGAGGCGGCGTGCACGATCGGCGGCGTCGTGGCCAACAACTCCAGCGGCATGGCGTGCGGCATCACCGAGAACACGTACCGCACCCTCGAGTCGCTCGTCTTCGTGCTGCCGTCGGGCACGATCGTCGACTCCGCCGCCGCTGACGCCGACGCTCGGCTGAAAGCCGCGGAGCCGGCGCTGTTCGAGGGCATCGTCCGGCTGCAGCGTCGGGTGCGAGAGAACCCGGAGTCGGTCGCGACCATCCGTCGCCAGTTCGCCATGAAGAACACCATGGGATACGGCGTCAACGCCTTCCTCGACTTTGATTCCCCGGTACAGGTGCTCACGCACCTGCTGATCGGCAGCGAGGGCACCCTCGCCTTCATCGCCGAGGCGACCTACCGCACCGTGCCCATCCAGCCGAAGGCGGCCACCGCGCTGGCCGTGTTCGCGACCCTCGACGACGCCACCCGGGCTCTGCCCGACCTCGTCGCGACACAGGCGGCGACCCTCGAGCTGATGGATGCCACGAGCATCCGGGTCGGGCAGGCCTTCGCCGACGCTCCGCCGCAGATTCTCGGGTTCGAGGCGACGACCGAGGCCGCCCTGCTCGTGGAGTACCAGGCTGCCGGCGAAGACGAGCTGGCCGAGCTCACCGCGCAGGGCGCCCGGGTGCTCGGCGACGCGCCGCTGCGTGCGCCGGCGGTGTTCTCACCCGACGCCGCCGCGCGGGCGATCGCGTGGAAGCTGCGCAAGGGCCTCTACACCTCGGTGGCCGGCGCCCGCCCGAGCGGCACCACGGCGCTGCTCGAGGACATCGTCGTGCCGGTGCCGGCCCTTGCCCCCACGTGCGAGTCGCTGCACGTGCTGTTCGAGCGGTACGGCTACCGAGACAGCGTGATCTTCGGCCACGCCAAGGACGGCAACATCCACTTCATGCTCACCGACCGGTTCGCCGGCGACGCGGCGCTGACGCGGTTCGCGGAGTTCACCGACGAGATGGTCGACCTCGTGCTGGGCGCCGGCGGCAACCTCAAGGCCGAGCACGGCACCGGGCGGGTCATGGCGCCCTACGTGCGGCGGCAGTACGGCGACGAACTATACGAGGTCATGCGCGAGCTCAAGCGGCTGTGCGATCCCGCCGGCATCCTGAACCCCGGCGTCATCATCGACGACGATCCGACGGCGCACCTGCGTGACTTCAAGCTGCCCGAACCGGTGGAGGTCGAGGTCGACCGGTGCGTGGAGTGCGGGTACTGCGAGCCGGTGTGCCCGTCGAAGGACCTCACCCTCACCCCGCGCCAGCGCATCGTCGTACGTCGCGGCATGGCGCGGGCCGAGGCCGCCGGCGATCACGCGCTCGCCGCGAGCCTCGAGCGCGACTACGACTACGAAGGCGTGCAGACGTGCGCCGTCGACGGAATGTGCGTGACCGCCTGCCCGGTGCTGATCAACACCGGTTCCCTCGTCAAGCGGCTGCGGCGCGAGGGGCAGAACCCGGTGCTCGCAGCGGGATGGAAAGCCGCGGCGAAGGCGTGGGGGCCGGTGACCCGGGTCGGCTCCGTTGCGCTGACGGCGGCCGACGCCGTGCCCGCCGGTCTGGTCGGCGCGGTGACCACCGTCGGGCGGGCGGTGCTCGGCACCGACACCATGCCGAAGTACACCGCCGACCTGCCGCCGGGCGGGGCCCAGCGCCGCTCGAAGGTCGGATGCCTGGGCGGCGGGGAGGGCACCCCCGTCGCGGTGTACCTGCCGGCCTGCGTCAACAGCATGTTCGGCCCCGCCGGCGACGGCATCGGGGTCACCGAGGCGTTCACCCGGCTCGTGGAGCGTGCCGGCGTGCGCGTGATCGTCCCCGAGGGGATCGAGTCGCTCTGCTGCTCGACGCCCTGGACATCCAAGGGCTACACCGGCGGCCGTGACGTCATGGCGAAGCGGGTCGTCGAGGCGGTGCGCGAGGCCTCCGGCGACGGGGAGCTCGTCATCGTGAGCGACGGCGCCAGCTGCACCGAGGGCTTCGCGCACATCTTCTCCGACGCCGGTCTCGCCTACCGCACCGAGGATGCCGTCGACTTCGTCGCGCGCCTGGTGCTGCCGGTGCTGGGCGAGGTGTCGCCGGTCGTGGATTCGCTCGTGCTGCATCCGACCTGCTCGTCGACGCAGATGGGGCTCAACCCCGCGCTGCAGACGGTCGGCGCGGCCGTCGCGGGGACGGTGACGGTGCCCGACGCCTGGGGATGCTGCGGGTTCGCGGGCGACCGCGGCATGCTGCACCCCGAGCTCACCGCCTCAGCCACGGCCGCCGAGGCGGCCGAGGTCGCGGCGATCGGCGCCGACGCGCACGCGTCGTGCAACCGCACGTGCGAGATCGGCATGACGCGGGCGACCGGCCGGGAGTACCGCCACGTGCTGGAGCTTCTCGAGGAGGCGACGCGGCCGTCGGCGTGAGGGGGTCACTCGAGGACGGCGACCAATCGACCGGTGACTCCTCCGTGCGCGAGGCGCTTGAGACCCTCGGGGATCTCATCGAAGGTGATCGCCTCGGCGGCGATCGTGAGCGCACCCGAGTCGATCATGCTGATGACGTCGGCGAGATGGGCGGGGTCACCCGTGGGCGTCGCGCCACGCAGATCGGCCGCTCGCTGGATGAGGTCCATCGCGCTGAACGTGACCTCGGGGGTCCCCAGCCCGACGAGGACCACGCGGCCGCGGAACTTCACTGCCTTCAGGGCTCCGGCCGTGGTCGTGGAGAAACCGGCGAAGTCGACGACGAGGTCGAGATCCATCCCCTCCAGCTCGGAGACGTCCTTGACCAGGTCGGTGATCCCGAGGGAACGGGCGGTGTCCCAGACCTCTTCCCGTGGCTCGACGGCGATGACGCTCGCACCCTTCGCGAGCGCGATTCCCGCGCCGGTCAGTCCAAGACCGCCCAGCCCGACGATGCCGACCCTGTCGCCAGGCTTGACTTCGCCCATGACGACGACGCCGGCGTAGGCGGTGTTGCCGGCGTCGGTGGCGGCCGCCGCCTGTGCCCAGTCCACGCCTTCGGGAACCTTCACGAGGGCGTCGGCGGTGAGCAGGATGAACTCGGAGTACGCGCCGTCGCGCGTGATGCCGGGCGCATCACTCGCTGTGGCCACTGCCGCCACCCGATCGCCGATCTGCCAGCCGGTCACGCCCTCACCTACCCCTTCGATCACGCCGGCCGCCTCGTGGCCGAGGATCACCGGGAAGGGGATCTGAAAGGGGAAGATGCCCTCGATGTACGCGACGTCGCTGTGGCACAGTCCGGAGGCCTTGACGCGAACCAGCACCTGTCCGGGGCCCGGTTCGGGCGGGGGGACCTCATCAAGACGCAACTCTGCGCGAACCTCGTCCAACAGCCAAGCTTTCACTGCCACTCCTCGTCTTCTTCGATGTCACGGAGGCACCGGACGGTGCGGGTCCACACTTGCAGGCCGGCCCGGTCGCGGGCAATGGTTCTGAGGGGAACGCGCGGACCCGGCCGCTCCGCTTACGCGGCGTCGGACGCGCTGGCGCGCTCGTCCAGCGCACGCCCGATGCGTGCGACCGCCTCGCGCAGAAGCGGTCGCGGCAGCGCGAACACGAATCGTGCGTGGCCGACAGCCGCCTGGCCGCATGCCGCGCCGTCGGTCATCGCGACCCGGGCGTGCTCGCGGAACCACTCCCCGAGATCGCCTTCGATGCCGTAGGCACGGAAGTCGATCAGCGCGATGTAGGTGCCTTCCGGGAGCGTCATGCGAGCGAGCGGCACGTGCTCCGCCAGCAGCGCGGCCAGCAGGCGGCGGTTGCCGTCGAGGTAGTCGCGCACGTCTTCCAGCCAGCCGGCGCCGGCGCTGTACGCCGCGGTGTTCGCGAGCGCTCCGAGCG
>NZ_JANJFJ010000172.1:0-9289 GCF_024626565.1 Microbacterium sp. zg.Y909 | reverse complement strand
GCGGGAACTGGCCGACGCCGTCGCTCGCCGCACGACGCGCAGCGAGGGGGACCCGTTCGATCCCGCCACCTATCTGGGTGAGGGGCGTTCCTTCGGGCACCTGCTGGGCGGGCTCGCGGGGGAGTAGCGTCGCACGCCCGGCGGAGCGCGGCCGGCACGTCGCTGGTAGCGTCGGACCACGGTGTCCACCCGGCCCCGCGACGGGAAGAAGACGACGATGGCGACGCAGCACCCTCTCACGTTGGGCGTCGTCGGCGCCTCGCTCAAGCCCGCCGAGCGCCGCGTGCCGCTTCACCCCGATCATCTCGAGCGGATCCCCGCGGACCTCCGCGCGCGGATGCTGTTGGAAGCCGGCTACGGCGAGCGCTTCGGGATCTCCGACGACGAGCTGCGGCCGATGGTCGGCGCGATCCTGGACCGGGGAAAGCTGTTCGAGGCGGCCGATGTGCTGCTGATGCCGAAGCCGCAGCACGCCGATCTCCGCGGAATGCGCGACGGCCAGGTGCTCTGGGGCTGGCCGCACCTCGTGCAGGACGAGGAGATGACCCAGCTCGCCCTCGACAAGCACCTCACCGTCATCGCGTTCGAAGCGATGAATCACTGGAATGTCGACGGCTCGTTCGGTCTGCACGTCTTCCACAAGAACAACGAGCTCGCCGGGTACTGCTCCGTGCTGCACGCTTTGCAGCTGTGCGGCTCGACGGGGGACTACGGCCGGCGACTGACGGCGGTCGTCATCGGGTTCGGAGCCACGGCCCGGGGTGCCGTGACCGCGCTGCGGGCTCACGGCGTGCAGGATGTGCGCGTGCTCACGAACCGGGCGACGGCGTCGGTCGCAGCGCCCATCCACGCCACTCAGATCATCCAGTTCGACCACGACGGACCCGACACGAGCGAGGTCATCACCGACGAGGGACGCGTGCCGCTGGCAGCCTTCCTCGCCGAGAGCGACATCGTCGTCAACTGCACGCTGCAGAACCCCAACAAGCCGCTGGTGTATCTGAAGACGACCGACCTCGCCGCGTTCCGTCGGGGGAGCCTCATCGTGGACGTCTCGTGCGATGAGGGGATGGGTTTCGAGTGGGCGCGGCCGACGAGCTTCGCCGACCCGATGTTCACCGTCGGTGGCTCCGTCAACTACTACGCCGTCGACCACAGCCCGTCGTACCTGTGGAACTCGGCGAGCTGGGAGATCAGCGAGGCGCTGCTGGGCTTCATTCCCACGGTCATGGCGGGAAGGACCGCATGGTCCGCCGACGAGACGCTCTCGCGGGCTATCGAGGTGAGCGACGGCACGGTGCACAACGAGGCGATCCTGGAGTTCCAGAACCGGCTGCCGGACGCGCCGCACGACGTGCGGCCGGCCGGGAGACCGACCGCCGGCAGCGGCCCCGCCCAAGGGTGAGGGGCCCGACCGCGCGTGCGGTGGGCCCCCCGGTTGCGGTGTGTCAGCCGCTCTTGCGGCGGAACTCGCGGCGGGTAACGGCGCCGTGGGCGCCGTGCACGGCGGAGTCGCCGTCAAGGTGCGCCTCACCGTTGCGGGTGTGTGCGTTCTTCTTGTCGAGCGCCTCCTTGAACTTGCGCTTCATCTCCTCGGAGGCTGCGGACGTGTCATCGGTGCTCATGGGACCAGACTACGCAGGGCGCACCCGTCGCGGGAAGCGGGCGTACCGTCTCGCAGACGCGTGACAGGCGGCGCCTGCTAGGCTCGGTCAGGGTGTCCTTGTGGCATCCGCTCAATCGAATACTGAGCTCAGGGAGCAGGCCCGGCAGAAAGCTGGTCCCCTGTGGTGGATTCCCGTCCGGATCGGACGGTGGTCTTCTACTGGTGGCCAGCGCAGGCGGACCTGCGGACTTGTTCCGCGCGCCCATATCTGCCTGTTCCTGCTCCTTCGAACGATCTCGTGCGCGAAACGCGCGTGCGAGTCTAAACAAAGAAGGAGAGACCTCTTGGAAGGTCCTGAAATCACCGCCGCCGAAGCCGTCCTGGACAACGGACGTTTCGGCACCCGCACCATCCGCTTTGAAACCGGCCGCCTCGCGCAGCAGGCGCAGGGCGCCGTCGCCGCCTACCTCGACGAGGAGACGATGCTTCTGTCGGCCACCAGCGCCGGCAAGCACCCTCGTGAGGGCTTCGACTTCTTCCCGCTGACCGTCGACGTCGAAGAGCGTTCGTACGCCGCAGGAAAGATCCCCGGCTCGTTCTTCCGCCGCGAGGGCCGCCCCTCCACCGAGGCGATCCTGGTCTGCCGTCTCATCGACCGCCCGCTGCGCCCCTCGTTCGTCGAGGGCCTGCGCAACGAGGTGCAGATCGTCGTGACCGTGCTCTCGATCGCCCCGGGCGAGTACTACGACGCGCTCGCGATCAACGCCGCCTCGCTGTCCACCCAGATCTCCGGTCTGCCCTTCTCGGGTCCGATCGCCGGCGTGCGCCTCGCGCTCATGCCCGGTCACGGTGAGCACGCCGACCAGTGGATCGCCTTCCCCAAGGTCGAGCAGATGGAAGAGGCCGTCTTCGACCTCATCGTCGCCGGCCGTGTGCTGCCCGACGGCGACGTCGCGATCATGATGGTCGAGGCCGAGGCCACCGAGAACAGCTGGAACCTGATCAAGGCAGGCGCCACCAAGCCCAGCGAGGAGATCGTCGCGCAGGGTCTGGAAGCAGCGAAGCCCTTCATCAAGGAGCTCGTCGGCGCGCAGAACGTGGTGGCCAACACCGCCGCGAAGGAGATCAAGCAGTTCCCGGTCTTCCTGCCCTACAGCCAGGAGACGTACGACTTCGTCTCGTCGCGCGCACACGACTCGCTCGTCCCGATCTACCAGATCGCCGACAAGCAGGAGCGTCAGGCCGCCGACGACGAGCTGAAGGACCGCGTCAAGGCCGAGCTGATCGCGGCGACCGAGGCCGGCGAGCTGCCGGCAGCGGCTCCGCTGGAGTTCTCCGCCGCGTACAAGTCCGTCACGAAGAAGATCGTGCGCGATCGCATCCTCTCCGAGGGTGTGCGCATGGACGGTCGCGGCCTGGCCGACATCCGCCCGCTGGACGCCGAGGTGCAGGTCATCCCGCGCGTGCACGGTTCGGCGATCTTCCAGCGCGGCGAGACCCAGATCCTGGGTGTCACCACGCTGAACATGCTCAAGATGGAGCAGCAGATCGACTCGCTGTCGCCCACGACGAGCAAGCGCTACATGCACCACTACAACTTCCCGCCGTACTCGACCGGTGAGACCGGCCGTGTCGGCAGCCCCAAGCGTCGCGAGATCGGGCACGGCTTCCTCGCCGAGCGCGCCCTCGTGCCGGTGCTGCCCAGCCGCGAGGAGTTCCCGTACGCCATCCGTCAGGTCTCCGAGGCGCTGAGCTCCAACGGCTCGACCTCGATGGGCTCGGTGTGTGCGTCGACGCTGTCGCTGCTGAACGCGGGTGTGCCGCTGCGCGCTCCCGTCGCCGGCATCGCGATGGGTCTCGTGTCGGCTGAGGTCGACGGTCAGACCCGCTACGCGGCGCTGACCGACATCCTCGGCGCCGAGGACGCCCTGGGTGACATGGACTTCAAGGTCGCCGGCACGAGCGAGTTCGTCACGGCGATCCAGCTCGACACGAAGCTCGACGGCATCCCGTCGTCGGTGCTGACCGCCGCGCTGCAGCAGGCCAAGGATGCCCGTATGACGATCCTGAGCGTGCTGAACGCCGCGATCGACGGCCCCGACGAGATGGCGCCGACGGCTCCGCGCGTGATCAGCGTGCAGATCCCCGTCGACAAGATCGGCGAGCTGATCGGCCCCAAGGGCAAGACGATCAACGCGATCCAGGATGAGACCGGCGCGCAGATCTCCATCGAGGAGGACGGCACCGTCTACATCGGTGCGACCGACGGCCCCGCGGCCGAGGCCGCTCGGGCCCAGGTCAACGCGATCGCCAACCCCACTAACCCGGAGGTCGGCGAGCAGTTCCTCGGCACCGTGGTGAAGCTGGCCGCGTTCGGTGCGTTCATCTCGCTGCTGCCCGGCAAGGACGGCCTGCTGCACATCAGCGAGGTCCGCAAGCTCGCCGGCGGCAAGCGCGTCGAGAACGTCGAAGACGTGCTCGGCGTGGGCCAGAAGCTGCTGGTGCGCATCACCAAGATCGACGATCGCGGCAAGCTGTCGCTCGAGCCTGTGGTGGAGGAGAGCGCCGGCGAGGCTGCTCCCGCCGAGGCCGCTGAGGTGCCTGCAGAGGCCTGATTCCGATCACGCGCGAACACCCGTCTCTCCTGTGGAGGGCGGGTGTTCGCCGTTTGTCCCCCGTATGGCGGACACGCTCGCGCGTCGTGACCAGAACGTTATGCAAAGTTCACCCGACGTGCAGAGCAGTTGCCGGGCGTGTCCCAGGCCTGGCTTACCCTCGAGATAAGCGCCGGGGGCGTGGACGAAACGGCTCGGGTCCTGCGAGGGATCCGTGGGGGTGTGACATGGGTTTATTCGGCGGCGTCAGCCCGACGGATACGTCGACGCGCCTGCCCGCGGCCCCGGTCGGCCATCCCTCTGCGCCCATCCCCGTCATGGGGCCACCGGTGGGAACCGGCGTGCGCACACCCCTGGGTGAGTCGGGGCTGTCGGTCTTCCCGTTCATCCTGGGCGGCTCCGAGTTCGGGTGGCACGTCGATCTGGAATCCAGTCACGCCATCCTCGACGGTTACCTCGAGCTCGGCGGCAACGCGGTGCACACCTCCGACTCCTATGCCGGCGGCCGCAGCGAGCACATCGTCGGCCAGTGGATCCACTCACGGGGTCTGCGCGACGAGGTGGTCGTCTCGGTGCGCGTGGGCGGCCATCCCGAGCACCCTGGGCTCGGCCCCGTCAACCTGGTGCGTGCGGTGGAGGCATCGCTCACCGCATTGCGCACCGACCGCATCGATCTGCTGTACCTCGACGGCGGGTCCGACCGCACCACTGCCCTCGAAGATGCCCTCGCCACGGTGCAGTGGCTGGTCGAGGCAGGCAAGGTGCGTGCCGTCGGCGCGTTCGGGTTCACCGCTCCCCAGCTGGTCGAGGCGAGGATTCTCTCCTCTGCCGGTCTGCCGCGCCTGACCACGCTCGACGTCCCCTACAACCTGCTGCGTCGGACCGACTTCGAGGGCGACCTTCGCCTGGTCGCCGGGGCGCAGAGCATCGCGGTGACCCCCTCGCAGACGCTCGAGCACGGCTTCCTCGCCGGGCATCATCGCTCGCGTTCGCGCGTAGGGGCCTCCGTCCGTGGGGCGCAGCTGGCCGCGAGCATCAATCGCCGCGGCACGCGCACGCTGAAGGCCCTCGACGCACTCGGAGCCGAGCTGGGCGTGTCCGACGCCGCCGTGGCCCTGGCGTGGGTGCTGGCGCAGAAGACGGTCGTGGCTCCGATCGTCAACGTGTACTCCCCGTCCCACGTCGCGGAGCTGGTGCAGGGCGTGGGCGTGAAGCTCGGGCGCAGCCAGCTCGCCGAGCTGGCTCGCGCGGCGGCGTGATCGCCTGACATAGGCTGGAGAATGCGCCCGGCAGGGCGATTCCCCCGACGAAGTGAGAAGCGTGACGCAATACCTCTACCTCGTGCGACATGGAGAGCACATCGACGCCGAGCACGGCATCGATGACGGCCCCCTCTCGCCGCGCGGTCAGCGTCAGGCGTCGCTTCTGGCCGACCGCCTCTCGGGCGTGCCCCTGACCGCCGTGTGGCATTCGCCCCTCGAACGCGCTGCGGAGACCGCCCGCGCGGTGGCCGACCGTCTGCCGGCCGTGTCACCGCAGCCGAACGCGCTGCTGTTCGACTGCATCCCCACCGGCATGTCCGAGGACACCCCGGCCATGTACGAGTCCTTCTTCGGGTCGTATACCGAGGCCGAGACCGAAGCCGGATCAGCGCAGATGGCCGACGCGGTCGCCGAGTTCCTGCGCCGCAAGCCCGACGCCCACGAGTTGATCATCACGCACAACTTCGTGATCGCCTGGTTCGTGCGCGAGGTGCTGCAGATGCCGGCGTGGCGCTGGCTGACCCTCAACCAGGCCCACTGCGGGCTGACCGTGGTGGCCCAGCGCAGCGGGCGCCCCTGGACGCTGATCTCCCACAATGACCTGGGCCACCTGCCGGTCGAGCTGCGCACCGGACTGCCCGAGCTGCCGCCGGTCTGATACCGATCCGGTAACACCTCTCCCGATCCGCACGGCGGGCACCGGTCCCCTCGGGCACTCTGTGAACGGGTGGGTGCGAGACACGAAGATCATCCTCGCGATGGACGCGGTGTTCACAGCGGACGCATAGCCTGCCCGTATGACGTGGCGAGTGCGCCGCGGGGACTTGGGAGGAACATGAACCGTCACACTGCGGGCGCTGTCATCGGCACCGCCGCTCTGCTGATCGCCCTGACCGGGTGCACCGCGTCCGACGCCGACGACGTCGCCGCGGAGGAGTCCCCGCTGGGTGCCTACCTCGCCTCCGCCTGGGGCAGCGATCTCAGCGAGGAGGAGCAGCTCGAGAAGTACGAGAAGGAGAACACCGAGCGCGAGGAACTCGTCGCCGCATGCATGAACGAGGCGGGCTTCGAGTACATCCCGACCTCGAACAACGGCACCGTCGTCTTCGGCGACGATGACATATGGGACCCGGACTCCCGCGAATGGGTGGCCCAGTACGGCTACGGAATGGTCGAGTCCCCCGGCATGGACGAGCCCATGCCGGCCGAGGAGGAGTACAGCGACCCGAACCAGGACTACGTCTCGGGCCTCACCGAATCCGAGCAGGCGGCGTACTACGAGGTGCTCTACGGTCCCGGCATCCCCGAAGAGGAGATGAACGAGGACGGCTCGTACGAGTGGGATTGGACACAGGCCGGATGCCACGGCTGGGCCCAGCACGAGATGGACGGCGAGAACCCGCTGAGCTCGGACGAGCACAAGCCTCTGATGGATGCGCTCAACACGTTCTACACCGACATGCAGGTCGCTCCGGAGTTCACCGACCTCAACGCCGAGTGGGCCGCGTGCATGGATGAGTCCGGGCACTCCGGTTTCGTCGCACAGATGGACGCGCAGAACTCCTTCATCGAGGAGCTGAACGCGTACTACGAGAGCCAGACCGAGTGGGTCGAGGACGACCCGGCGCTGGCCGAGCTGGCCGAGCGCGAGATCGAGCTCGCGCTGGCCGACCTCGACTGCCGCGAGAAGACGGACTACCGCGACGAGCAGACGAAGATCACCGCCGCGCTCGAGGAGCAGTTCATCGCCGACCACAAGGCGGAACTGGACGCGTTCAAGGCCGCTGCCGAGCAGGGCCGATAAGTGGGCCGCCGCGACGCGCCGGCGTTCGACGATCTGCTGCCGGGCGATGAGGCGACGGAGGCCGCGATCGTCGGCGACGTCGGTGCGGCAGAACCCGACCTCCCTGACACCCCGTCGGCGAAGGTGCAGGGGTGGGGCCGCGTCTTCCGCACCAACCGCGCCCTGTGGATCATCGCGGCCGCCGCGGTGCTGAGCCTCGTCGTCGGCCTTCTCGTGGGCAGGTTCGTCCTGTCGCCGGCGGATGCCGCGTCTCTCACCGACCCGCCCGAAGCCGGCCTCATCACCGTCGCCGTCGAGCGCGGCATCCTGAGCAACGACGTGACGATCCGCGGCGACGTCGGCTACGCCGACTCGGTCGAGGTGACCATCGACACGGCAGCCCTCGGCGGTCCGGCAGTGGTCACCGGGAGCGTTCCCGAGGTCGGTGCCACCCTCGAGCCGCTCGCGGTCGCTCTCGAAGTGGCCGGACGGCCCGTGATCGTGCTGCCCGGTGAGCTGCCGGCCTACCGCACGCTCGTGGTGGGGCTGACGGGGCCCGACGTGGTGCAGTTCAAGGAGGCGATGCGCGCCGTGGGCATCGACGCCGGAGACCCGGCATCGGACCTCTTCGACGCCACGGCTGCCGCGGCCGTCACCGAGCTCTACGCACAGGTCGGCTATCCCGCCCCGGTGTCGGATGAGGGGGCCGCCGACGCCGTGCTGGCCGCGCAGGAGGGCGTGCGCTCGGCCGAGCAGGCGCTCGCCGCGGCGCGGGCGGATCTGGGGCAGGCTTCCGGCGGCGCATCGGCCGTGGACGTCCGTGCCGCAGACAACGCCGTCAACAGCGCGCAGCGCGCCCTCGACGTGCGGCTGACGCAGCGTCCCGCCGACCCTGCCGAGGTGCCGGCCTGGGACGCCGAGGTGTCCGACCTGCGCGACACGCTGGAACTTCGCCGCCTCGAGCGTCGCCAGCTCGATATCGCCCCGGACACGGCGGGCCCCCGCGCCGCCGTCGATGCCGCCGAACGCCAGCTCGCCGATGCCCGCCAGCTGCTGGACCGGGCGCGCGAGCAGGCGCTGCCGTCGCTGTCGGCGGGTGAGGTGCTCTACCTCAGCGAGCTGCCGCGCCGCGTCGACGCCGTTAACGTCACCCGTGGGCAGGTGCTGCAGGGTGCGGCGATGATCGTGTCGGGAGCGTCGATCACCCTCATCGGCGCAGCAGCGCCCGCCGACGGCGCCCTGCTCGAAGTCGGCGGCGAGGCCACGTTCGAGCTCGCCGACGGCACACCGCACCGCGCAGTGATCGCCGCCCTCGCGCCCGGCGCGACCCAGGGGGACCGGTGGGAGATCACCCTGCAGCCCGACGAGCTCACCGCGGATCAGGCGATGCAGCTGCAGGGGCGGAACGTGCGGGTGTCCCTTCCCGTCGGCGCGACAGCGGGGGAGGTGCTCTTCGTGCCTGTTGCGGCACTGACGGCGGGCCCCGGCGACGAGGCGCGCATCGAGGTGGTCGACGGCGATCCGCGCGACGGTGAGGATGCGGCCACCCGGCTCGTGGTCGTGACCACAGGACTGGCGGCCGGCGGCTTCGTCGAGGTCGAAGCCGTGGACGGGGAGCTCGCCGAGGGCGCCCTCGTGGTGGTCGGGCGGTGACCGAGGCGCTCCTGGAGCTTCGGGACGTGACCCGTTCGTTCGCCGGTCCGCCCGAGGTGCAAGCGCTCAAGGGCGTCAACCTGCGCATCGCCCGCGGGGACTACGTCTCCATCGTCGGGCCGAGTGGGTCGGGCAAGTCGACGATGCTGAACATGCTGGGGCTGCTGGACCGCCCGAGCGTGGGGGAGTACCGCATCGACGGTGTCGTGACCGGGACCCTCACCGAGAACGAGCGCGCGGCGGTGCGTGCGCGCCGGATCGGGTTCGTGTTCCAGTCGTTCCACCTCATGCCGCGGCGCACCGTCTTGGACAACGTGCTCATGCCGATGCTCTACAGCGGGGTGCCGCGGCACGAGCGCGAACGCCGGGC
>NZ_JANJFJ010000171.1:0-513 GCF_024626565.1 Microbacterium sp. zg.Y909 | reverse complement strand
GGCATGGTGTTCACGATCGAGCCGGGTCTGTACTTCCAGATCGACGACGTCACCGTGCCTGAGGAGTACCGCGGCATCGGCGTGCGCATCGAGGACGACATCCTCATGACCGAGGACGGTCCCGTGAACCTCTCCGCCGCCATCCCGCGCACCGCCGACGAGGTCGAGGCCTGGATCGCAGGCGCGAGCGAGTGAGGTTCACGCCGCCGTCCGGGTTCACCACGCGCCCCACCCTCGAGGGCACCTTCGGCATGGCGGCGTCCACGCACGCCACGGCGACAGCCGTGGCCCAGGCAGTGCTCGAGCGCGGCGGCAACGCCTTCGACGGCGCGGTGGCGGGCGGCTTCGTGCTGCACATCGTCGAGCCGCACCTCAATGGCCCCGGCGGTGACCTCGTCGGCATCTTCCACTCGGCGGGAGCCGCCGAGCCGACCGTCCTCATGGGGCAGGGGCCGGCGCCGGCGGGGGCGACCATCGCCCACTTCAGGGGCGAGGGGCTCGATCTCGTGCCCG
>NZ_JANJFJ010000170.1:0-8828 GCF_024626565.1 Microbacterium sp. zg.Y909 | reverse complement strand
GGGGCTCGCCGCCGCGGTGCCCGGGGCCGTGGACGCCTGGCTCGTGCTGCTGCGCGACCACGGCACGTGGGAGCTGGGCGACGTGCTGTCGTTCGCAATCGGCTACGCCCGCGACGGGCACCCCCTGCTGCCCGCTGCGGCGGCCACCATCGCACGGGTGGCGGAGCTGTTCCAGGACGCCTGGCCGAGTTCGGCAGAGCTGTGGATGCCGGACGGCGACGTGCCGGCGGCCGGGTCGCTCGTGCGCAATCCGGCATACGCCGCCGTGCTCGAGCGGCTCGTGGCTGCCGGCGACGGCGCCGCCGATCGCGGCGCGCGCATCGACGCCGCGCGTCGGGAGTGGAAGACCGGGCTCGTCGCGCAGGCGGCATCCGCGTTCCTCGCCCGGCCGCACCGGCACTCGTCGGGCACCGACCACGCCGGCGTCATCACCCCCGCCGACTTCGCGGCGTTCGACGCCGGGTACGAGGCCGCGGTCACCGCGTCGTTCCGCGGCCATGTGGTGGCCAAGGCGGGGCCGTGGACGCAGGGCCCGGCGCTGCTGGAGGCTCTGCGGATCCTCGACGGCTTCGACGACGAGGCGCTGGACCCCGCGACCGCTCGGGGCGCCCATACGATCATCGAGACGCTCAAGCTCGCCCTGGCCGACCGCGACGCATACTTCGGCGACGCCGCTGACCCGGCCCTCGTCGCCGGCCTGCTGTCGGAGGAGTACGTGGCATCGCGTCGTGCGGAGATCGGCGAGCGGGCATCGCGGGAATGGCGGCCGGGTGCGCTGCCGGGCATCGCGCCGTTTCATCCGCCGCTGAATCAGGAACCGGCCGGTGGCGGCGCACCGGCCGGCGTGGGTGAGCCGACCGTCGCGAAGACGGGCGCGACCCGGGGCGACACCTGCCACATCGACGTCGTCGACCGCTGGGGCAACATCGTCGCGGTCACGCCGTCGGGCGGATGGCTGCAGTCGTCGCCGACGGTCCCCGAACTCGGATTCTGCCTCGGCACCCGCTTGCAGATGACCTGGCTCGACGAGGCATCCCCCGCCGCGCTGCGGCCGGGCATCCGGCCGCGCACCACGCTCACCCCCACACTCGTGTCACGCGACGGCGCACCCGTGATGGCGCTCGGCACTCCGGGCGGCGACCAGCAGGAGCAGTGGCAGCTGCCGATGCTGCTGCGGATGCTGGTGGGCGGATACACCGCGCAGCAGGCGATCGATGCGGCGACGCTGCACACCACCGCCCTGGTGGATTCGTTCTGGCCGCGCACCCGGACGCCCGCGGGCGTCATCGCCGAGGACCGCGTGGGCGACCAGGTCATCGGCGAGCTGACCGCGCGCGGACACGATGTCACCGTGAGCGGCCCGTGGAGTCTCGGCCGCCTGAGCGCCGTCGGCATCGACCGCAGTCGCGGCGTGCTGTGGGCAGCGGCCAATCCGCGTGGGATGCAGGGGTACGCCGCGGGGCGGTGAGTCGCGGGGGCGGCGCCAGCCGTCGTTTCCTCCCCAGGACGCGCGTGGTGCGAGTTGTCCACAATCGGCGGGTGACCTGGGATTTGCGTGCCGTCAGTGTCGGTGGCCCTCGGCAGAATAAGGGGCATGAACAGCTCCCCGACCACCACTCGCGACGACGTATGGTCCTTGACGGATGACGTGTTGTCGTTGACGGATGTGGTGGCCGAGATGGTGGATGCCGACCGTCAGCTCGCCGCGATCCAAGCCTGGCAGTTGGGACTGCTGGCGCGGGCGGGGGCGATCGCGGCGGCGCAGACCGCGCAGATCCCGATCGCCGCGCAACGGGAACGGGAGATGCCGTTGCGGTCCGTCGCGGGGGAACTGGGCGCGGCGCTGCGCCAGTCCGACCGGGGCATGCAGAACCGCATCCACCACGCCACCCTGCTGCGCGAACGGTTCCCCGCCACCGTGACGGCGTTGGCGGAGGGGCGGATCGACATCGCCCACGTCCGGGTCATCGACGACGCCGGGGCGCGGATCACCGACCCTGATGTGCGGGCGGTGTTCGAGCAGGCCGCGCTGGCCGTGGCGGAGCGGGAGACGGCGGGGCGGGCGAAGCCGGTCATCACCACCCTCGCGCACCGCATCGACCCCGTCCCGCTCACGGAACGACACGCCACCGCGGCGGAGACTCGGCGGGTGTGGGTGCGGGACCTGGACGACGGGATGGCGGAACTGGTCGCCCTCCTGCCGGCACCGCTCGCTTACGGCATCCGCGGCCGTCTCACCCAATACGCCCGCGCGCTCCGCGACCGCACCGCGGGCGAGGCGGCCGAGGTGGGCGACGTAGCCGACGACACGTCAGAACCACCCACTGCCGCAGACTGCCGGACGGTGGATCAGCGGCGCGCGGACGTGTTCTCCGACCTGCTGCTCACCGGACACGCCACCGCCGAAGCCTCCGACGCGACCCGCTGCGAGACCGACGCGCTCATCGCCCACATCGAGGTCACCATCCCCGCCGCCACTCTCACCGGCCAGAACATCCCGGCCACGTTCCGCGGACACGGGCCGGTCGACCCCGACACCGCCCGCCACCTCGCTTCGCTCGCCCCCACCTGGGACCGGCTGCACCTGAACCCCGACACCGGGGCCGTGGAACACACCGACGACTACCGGCCCACCCAGGCCCAGCGCCGCCTTCTCCGCGCCCGCGACGAGCACTGCCGGTTCCCCGGCTGCCGCACCAGCGTCTGGCACTGCGACATCGACCACACCATCGACCACGCCCACGGCGGCCCCACCCGCGTCTGCAACCTGGCACACCTCTGCAAGCGGCACCACACCCTCAAGCACAGCACCGCGTGGACCGTCGCGCAGCACGGCGGTGGAGTGCTCGTGTGGACCAGTCCCACCGGTCGGGTGTACACCGACGTGCCGCCCCGGACCCTCGAGTTCACCGCGCCGGCCGCCAGCGGGGCTCCGCCACCGTTTTAGGCCGTGTCGATCAAGCTGGTGCGTAGCCGGCACAGGGTTGGGGCGCAGCGCACCGTAGCGAGGTGCACGGTGTCCCGCCGGCAGCGTCAGGAATGCGCGCGCATCCACGCGGCGACGATCGGCGCCAGACCTTCTCCCACTTCGTCCGCGGGGCGCTTGCGCCCCTTCACCTCGAACGAGTGGTTTCCCCCGTCGATCCAGTGCACCGCGGCCTCCCGGCACGACGCGACCGCATCGGCGAGCTGCTCGTGCGGGTCGACGAACGGGTCGTTCGTCCCCTCGACGAACAGCTGCGGAGGCACGACGTCCGCAAGATGCGCGACCCGCGGCTTATCGGGGCGGCCGGGGGGATGCAGCGGATAGCCGAGGTACGCGAGCCCGTCGGGCGCGATTGCTCCCTCTGCCGCAGCCATCGACGCCATGCGGCCCCCGTACGACTTGCCCGCCGCCCACATCGCCAGCCCCGGCGCCTCGGCGCGCAGTGCCGCCTCGGCCGCCCGCCAGGTGGCCACCGCGTGTGCGGCCGGCCCCGGCATGCGACGGCCCGCCTGCACATACGGAAAGTTGAAACGCAGGGTCGCGACGCCCGCGGCACGCATGCCGCGCGCGAATCCGACGAGGAACGGGTGCGAGTATCCGGCACCGGCCCCGTGGGCGACCGCCATCGTCGCCCAGGAGTCCTCGGGCGCCTCGAATGCGGCGGAGACCGTCACCTCACCGGCGGGAAGCGCGACGGTGAGTCCGTCGATCATGTCCGCGGGGAGCCCTCGCCGGCGGGGTCGTCGCCCTGCGGTGCGGCCGGAGTGGGCGGCACGATCCGCTCACCGTACCGGGGCGGCTCGTTCGGGTCGTCCAGCGGGGGACGCGGCGCGGGGGCCTGGCCCGGCGCGGGCGTCGCGCCGGGGTCTACGGGCGAGGCCACCGGCGCGTCGACGCGTCCCAGCGCCTGACGGGCCTTGTGCACGCTCGCCGGCAGCACCGTCACGTCGTAACGGTCGGCGACGACCTGGGTGATCGAGGCGTAGTCCCGGCGTCGGCGGATGAGCGAATACGTGATGATGCTCATCAGCATGCCCACGGCGATGCCGACGAAGAGCACCCCGACGAACAGCTGGATCGGCACCTCAGGTGTGCCGAGCACGAAGATCGCGGCGAAGAGCATTCCCAGCAGCAGTCCGTTTATGGCGCCCTGCCGGGCGGCGGTGGCGTAGCCGAGCCGGCCCGTCACCTTCTCGATGGACCGCAGGTCCTGCCCGACGATCGCGATATCACGCGCCGGCACGTCTGCCGCGATCATCGCCGAGACGGCCTTCTGGGCGGCCTCGTACGTGGTGAAGCTCGCCACCGTATCGCCGACCGCGTTGCGCCCCGACCCGAACGGCCCCATCATGCTCATCCCCCCATCTTCGCACGCGGTGTCGCGGCGGGCCCGGGGCGGGCGACCCGCGACGCCGACTACGCTGGGTGGGGTGAGCACGCAGAGGGTCTTCGTCGCGCGGCTGGTCGGCTGCGCGGTCTTCGACCCCGCCGGCGACCGCCTCGGCAAGGTGCGCGATGTCGTGGTCATCTTCCGCAAGGACGACCCGCCACGCGTGATCGGGCTGGTGGTCGAGATCCCCGGCCGGCGCCACGTCTTCCTCTCCATCGGGCGCGTCACATCGATCGCGACCGGCCAGGTCATCACGACCGGCCTCATCAACGTGCGGCGCTTCCAGCAGCGCGGCGGCGAGGTGCGCGTGATGGCCGAGCTGCTGGGACGCCGGGTCTACCTGCGCGACGGCAGCGGCACCGCCGTCATCGAAGACGTTGCGATCGACCGCAACCGCATCGGCGACTGGGACGTGTCGCAGCTCTTCCTGCGGCGCCCCAAGACGAGCGCCTCGCCGTTCGCGAAGGGCCCCACGACGTTCGCGGCGTGGAACGAGGTGCGTGAGGACCAGGCGCCCGGCGAGGCCCAGTCAGCCGAGCAGCTGGTGGCGACGTACTCCGAGCTGCACGCGGCCGACCTGGCGAACACTCTGCTGGACCTCCCCGCCGAGCGCCTGCTCGAAGTCGCTGAAGAGCTGCCAGACGACCGGCTCGCCGACGCCCTCGAGGAGATGCCCGAGGAGGACCAGATGCACATCCTCGAGCGCCTCGGCGACGAGCGCGCCGCCGACATCCTCGACCACATGGAGCCCGACGACGCCGCCGACCTGCTCGGCCAGTTCCCCGAGGGGCGCATCGCCCAGCTGCTCGAGTTGATGGAGCCTGACGAGGCCGAGGACGTCCGCGCGCTCCTGGAGTACGGTCCGGACACCGCCGGCGGTCTCATGACCAACGAGCCGATCGTACTGTCGGCCGAGAACACCGTCGCCGAAGCGCTCGCGCTCATCCGCCGCCACGAGCTGCACCCCGCCCTCGCCGCCTCGGTGTACATCACCCTCCCCCCGTTCGAGACGCCGACCGGGCGTTTGCTGGGGGTCGTCCACTTCCAGCGCATGCTGCGCTACCCGCCGCACGAGCGCTTGGGTGCCATCATCGACGACTCGATCGAAGCGGTCCCGGCGACGGCTCCCGCCTCCGAGGTGGCGCGGCTGCTCGCCACCTACAACCTCGTGTCGCTTCCCGTGGTCGACCAGGGGCACCACCTCGTCGGAGCGGTCAGCGTCGACGACGTGCTGGACTACCTGCTGCCCGAGGATTGGCGCTCACCCGAACCCGCACCGCACGCCGCGGCAGCCCTGCGGCCCGGAACGCCGACGGGGAAGCGCTGATGGTACGCGCGAAGAAGGCCTCGCTCGAGGCGCCCCGCGGCCGGCCCGGCGTGCTTCCCCGCCAGCCGCAGCCGTCGAGCGATCGGTTCGGCCGTTTCACCGAATGGATCGCCCGCGCGATGGGCACGCCGCTGTTCCTGCTGATCCTGAGCCTGTTCTGCATCATCTGGCTCAGCTGGAACACGATGGCGCCGATGAACCTGCGGTTCGACTCCGCCGCCAACGGCTTCACTGCCCTGACGCTCATGCTCTCGCTCCAGGCGTCGTACGCGGCGCCACTCATCCTGCTGGCGCAGAACCGCCAGGACGACCGTGAGCGCGTGCAGATCGAGCAGGACCGCCAGCGCGCCGAACGCAACCTCGCCGACACCGAGTACCTGGCCCGCGAGATCGTGGCGCTGCGCATGGCGCTGACGGATGTGACCAAGGAGGTCGTCACGAAGGACGTCCTGCGCCAGGAGCTGGCCCGTGCCCTCGAGCAGCTCGACGACCGGGATGCCGCGCGCGACCGGGCCGCCCACGACGCCCCCGCACCCCGATACCCCGACCTCGAGGCCGACGGCGCGCGCGAGGGGCACCAAGACGCAACGGGCCGGTCGTGACCCCCCTCGACGACGCCGTGCGCGCGGCAGTCGGCGCTGTGGTCGACCCGGAGCTGCGCCGCCCCCTGTCAGAGCTCGACATGGTGCGCGACGTCGCGGTGCACGACGGCGTCGCTCAGGTCGGGGTCGACCTCACCATCGTCGGCTGCCCCGCCGCCGCCCGCATCGAATCCGACGTCCGCACCGCCGCGGCATCCGTCCCCGGCATCACCGCCGTCGACGTACGGGTGGGTGTGATGACGCCGGCGCAGCGTGCCGCGTTGACGGAGCGCCTGCGCGGCGGGCGCGCTGCGCGCCAGATTCCCTTCGGTCCCGAATCCCTCACCCGCGTGATCGCCGTCACCAGCGGCAAGGGCGGCGTCGGCAAGTCGACGCTCACCGCCAACCTCGCCGTGGCCCTCGCCGCCCGGGGGGCGGCCGTCGGGCTCATCGACGCCGACGTGCACGGGTTCTCGATTCCGGCGCTGCTGGGACTCGTCGAACCCGACGGGCTGCCGCCCCAGCCCACGCGCATCGACGAGCTGATGCTGCCGCCGGTTGCCTACGGCGTGAAGACGATCTCGATCGGCATGTTCCTCCCCCGCGACGCCGCCACGCCCGGCGCCGTCGCCTGGCGCGGACCCATGCTCCACCGCACAGTGCAGCAGTTCCTCACCGACGTGTACTTCGGGGATCTCGACGTGCTTCTCCTGGACATGCCTCCCGGCACCGGCGACGTCGCCATCTCGGTGGGTCAGTTCCTCCCTCACGCCGAGGTGCTCGTGGTCACGACGCCCCAGGCGGCGGCATCCGATGTGGCTGTGCGCAGCGGGCTGGTGGCGCGCCAGACCGGTCAGCGCGTGATCGGCGTCGTGGAGAACATGTCCGCCATGACCCTGCCCGACGGCACCGTCGTCGACCTGTTCGGCTCGGGCGGCGGGCGAGCGGTGGCTCAGGCGCTGTCGACCGACGGTCACGCCGTTGCGCTGCTGGGAACGGTGCCGCTCAGCCCGGCGCTGCGTGCCGGCGGCGACGCGGGGGTCCCCGTGGTGCTCGGCGCCCCCGGCGACCCGGCAGCGGCTGCGATCACCGCACTCGCCGACGTTCTGCTCGCGCAGGGGCGCGGTCTCGTCGGCCGATCCCTGCCCTTCTCCCCCGCCTGAACCTCAGCGGCTCAGGTCGCCTCCGAGTCGAAGGGCGGCGGCCCCTCGGGGCGCTCGACCGGCGGTGACGTCGGCGTCGGGGCCGCAGCAGCGGTCACCGCGGCGCCGGCCGCTGCCGCTCGCACCGTGGGCGTCGGCGCGTCGTCGAGGAGCGCCTCACGGATGATCCGGCGAGGGTCGTACTGGCGAGGATCGAGCTTGCGCCAGTCGACGTCGTCGAGGTCCTCGCCCATCTCCTCCTTGACGCGGGTCTTCGCACCCGAGACCCACTCCCGCACACGCACGGTGAACCGGGCAAGGGCCTCGGCGTACCCGGGCAGTCGGTCGGGTCCGATCAGCATGCCGGCGATCACGGCGATCAGCAGCAGCTTCTCCCACGTGAGCCCGAAAACCATGCCTCCAGGTTACCCGTGCGCCTGACCGGTCGCGGCGCTCCGGCCGCGTACGCTGACAGCTGGAGGTCCCATGGGCGAGCACGACGCGAACCGCAGGTTCGCAGCCGAAGTCACAGTCGAACCCGACGCGATCAGCAGGGCACGCGCACACGCGCTGGAGCTCGGCGCCGATCCCATCAGCGCTCCGGTCGGTGCCCAGTGCGCGGTCATCGCCGCGGCATCCAAGGCGCTGAACATCGTGGAGGTGGGCACCGGGGCGGGGGTCTCCGGGCTCTGGCTGCTGCACGGTTCGCCGCGGGCGACGCTGACCACCATCGACGTCGAGCCCGAGCACCTGGGCGCGGCCCGCCAATCCTTCGCCGCGGCGGGTGTCGCGCCCGCCCGGGCACGTTTCATCACCGGGCGCGGATCGAGCGTCCTGCCTCGCATGAACGAGGCGTCCTACGACATCGTCCTGATCGACGCCGATCCGGAGGGCGTCATCGAGTACGTCGAGCACGGTCTGCGACTGGTCCGCGCCGGTGGCACGGTACTCGTGCCGCGTGTGCTGCACGGCGGTGCGGTGGCCGACCCGGTGCGGCGCGACGCGGTGACCAGCGCCTACCGTTCCCTCATCCAGGAGACGCAGTCCTCCCCCGCCGTCATCGGGGCACTGTCGATCGTCGGCGATGGGCTGCTGCAGCTGACCACGGTCGCCCACTGACGGCGAACAACGAAGCGGCCGGTCAGAACTGACCGGCCGCTTCGCGGAGGGAGCGTGTCACGCAGGGTTCACAACGCCGCCGAGGACGCTGTACAGCTCTTTCGCCTCGTCGTCGTTGACGGAAACGACCAGGCGACCCCCACCCTCGAGCGGGACGCGCACGATGATCAGGCGCCCCTCCTTAACGGCCTCCATCGGTCCATCCCCGGTTCGCGGCTTCATGGCTGCCATTACGGGCTCCTTTTCCATATAGGTGTGGTCCCTGAGTTTATCGTGTGAAACC
>NZ_JANJFJ010000019.1:0-31120 GCF_024626565.1 Microbacterium sp. zg.Y909 | reverse complement strand
ACGATCGACGAGGGCGCGGGGACGTATGTGTTCACTGCGGTCCACGACGACGGTGTACGGGTGTTCGTCGACGGTGAGCAGCTCATCGGGGCGTGGTTCAACCACAGTGGTCAGGTTCCGAAGGTCGCGTCGGTGAACCTCGACGACGGTCCTCACGAGATCGTGGTGGAGTACTACCAGGCCACCGGTGACGCCAAGCTCAACGTCTCCTACGAGCGGAGCGGTGCTGCCGACACGACACCGCCGGCGCCGCCCAGCGATGTGGCCGCGACAGCAACGGACAACTCCCGGCTGGCGCTCAGCTGGGACGCGAGCGTCTCGACCGATGTCGCCGGGTACAACCTCTACCGCTCGACGCAGCCCGGCGTCGCGCTGACCGCAGCGAACAAGCGCAACGTGTCCCCGATCACCGGCAGCGAGTACCTCGACATCGTCGACGCCGACACCACGTACTACTACGTGATGACGGCAGTCGACCAGGCCGGAAACGAATCGGTCGCATCGGGGGAGACCAGCGGGGTGTTCGTGTCCGCGCCGGACGAGGAGGCCCCGTCCGCGCCGACCGGCCTGACAGCGGTAAACGGCGACGCCGAGGTGACCCTCACGTGGACCGCTCCGGCGGCTACGGACCTGGCCGGCTATCGCGTCTATCGCTCGCTCGAGTCGGGCGCATTCCTCGGCGACGTCGTCGCATCGGGCGACCAGCTCGTTGTCGCGACCACGTGGCTGGATGCGGATGCCGACAACGGCACGACCTACTTCTACCAGGTCACCGCCGTGGACGCCTCGGGCAATGAGTCGTCACCGTCGAACGAGGCGTACGAGACCCCGCGTGAGGCAAACAACGTCGACATCAAGGTGGACTTCACCGCAACGAACGCGGTCCCCGCCGCCGGCTACCTCGCCGACTGGGGGCAGCCGTTCGGGCCGCGTTCGAGCGCCGGTCAGGGGGCCGGCTACTCGTTCGGATGGACGGACGAGGACGGCCACGCGGTGTCGCTGGTCGGAAACGGCCGGGATCGCGGGCGCGCGGGCGTGGATCCGCGTCTGGACTCGATCGTCCACATGCAGTACGGCGACGTCGACGGTGGCAACGGCGCGAACGGCGTCAAGGTCGACGGGCAGTGGGAGCTCGCGCTCCCGGGCGGGCTCTACCAGGTGATCGTCGCGGTCGGAGACGAGGCGGGCGCCGATTCGTACGATTCGCAACACGTCGTCAACGTCGAGGGGGCCCTCGCTATCAACGGGTTCCAGGGCTCTGCCGCGCAGGAGTACACCACCTACACAACGACCGTCGGCGTCTGGGACGGGCGGCTCACCCTCGATGCGCGCGGCGGGTTCAATTCGAAGATCGCCTACGTCGACGTCGTCGGGGTCGCGTTCGAGCAGCCGCACGTGACCACGATCTCGCCCGAGAACCGTGAGACGGCGGCCGACCCCCAGGGCGGCGTCGCCGCGAACTTCGCGAAGGTGCATGCGGGCGCCGGTGTGGACAACGCCTCGATGATCGGCAACGTCCGGGTCTTCAAGGTCGCCGACGGAACCGAGGTGGCCGGCACGGTCAACAGCTCTGGCGGCAACGACACGATCAACTTCTATCCGGACGGCGGGTTCCTTCCGAACACCATGTACCGCGTCGAGATCGGAGTGGGGGTCAAGGACCTGTTCGGCAACTCCTTCCTCCCCTTCTCGTCGGTGTTCACCACGGGGGCCGGGGTGATCATCGGTGGCGATGAGTTCACTCCGCTGACGAACGTCGCGTTCGAGAAGGTGGAGATCACCCTCCCGGGTGTCAACAAGTTTTGGGCGTCGTTCGCCTTCGGCCCCGACGGCAAGCTGTACGGCTCGACCATCGGGCAGGGACTGTACCGGTTCACGGTGAACGCCGACGGGACGCTGTCGAACATGGAGAACCTCGGCTACGCCGGTTACGCCATGGTCGGCCTGCTGTGGGACAAGAGCTCCACGGCGAGCGACATGAAGCTGTGGGTCACGAAGACCTCGGCGAACGTGGGCAACGAGCAGGCACAGTTCATCAGCGGCATCAGCCTGCTGACCGGACCCAACCTGCAGAACGAGAAGAAGGTGTTCACGGGGCTGCCGCGGTCCCAGTCCGACCACCTGACGAACTCGATGGTCTACGGCCCCAACGACGACATCCTCGTCCTGCAGGGGTCGAACCAGGCCGCCGGCGACCTCGACAGCTCGTGGGGTCAGCGCGGCGAGCAAGTGCTGACGGCCGCGCTGCTCTACTTCGACGCCGAGCACCCGCGGGTCCAGGCCGCGGTCTCCGACGCTGAAGGCGACAATCCCCAACTGGTGCAGACGGCATCCTCCGGGCTCGCCGGTGAGAACGCGGCGAACGGCTACTCCGCCGCTGCGCCGTACAACCCCTATGCAGCCGATGCCCCGCTGAAGATCTACGCGACGGGCATTCGCAACGCCTACGACCTGACCTATCACTCCAACGGTCACATCTACGTGGCCACCAACGGCACGGCAGGCGGCGGCAACTCGCCGGGCGTGACGTATAACCAAGGCACCGGAGCGTTCACCCGCGTCGCAGCCCCGGGCATCCCCGGCTTCAGCTCGGTCAACGGCCAGGACCTGACTGCAGCATGCCAGGCCCGCGTCGTCCGGACGGCCGCGGACCCGACGGTGCCGGACTACCAGCCGACGTCGGTGCCGGCCGTCGCCAACCACCCGACGCAACGTGACCACCTGTATGACGTCCAGAAGGGCTGGTACTACGGCCACCCCAACCCCACCCGGTGCGAGTTCGTGCTTCATGAGGGCAACGACTCCGCCAACCCGCCGAAGTCGGCGGGCCAGGGTGGATCCAAGTACGCGCTGGGTGTGAAGGCCGAGTCCAACTATGGCGGGATCGCCTATGACTTCGAGTTCAACAAGAGCCCGAACGGCACCATCGAGTACCAGAGCAAGACGTTCGGCGGACAGCTGGAGAACCGCATCGTCGTCGTGCGCTTCTCGAACAACAACGACCTCATCTTCCTGCAGGCCGACAGCGTAAGCGGCGAGATCCTGGGTGGTCAGACCGAGGTGGGCATCACCGGCGTCGCCAACTCGACGATCGGCGGGGTCGGCGGGTTCAACGACCCGCTCGAGGTGGTGGAGGACACTCGTAACGGCAACCTTTATCTGAACCAGTACGACCGTGCCGGAAATCAGCAGAAGCTTTACCTGCTGCGCGTTCCGGCCAATCAGCAGGCGGCGAAGGTCAGCGTCGACAAGAGCGAACTGGTGATGTCGGCTGTCACCAGCAACGGCCCTCTCGTGGACTCGACCGCAGCGCACCGCACGGACGCGGAGTCGATCACGGTGACTAACTCCTCGACCGAGGGGCAGTCGCTCAGCGTCACCGTCGGCGGGGCTAACGCCTCGGAGTTCGCGGTGCAGGGGACGGTGCCCGCGTCGCTGGCCCCCGGAGCCTCGGCGACGTTCACCGTGCGCTTCACCCCAGGCACCACGGCAGGCAACCGCTCCGCGGTGCTCACGGTGGGCGGGAACTCCTCCGCGGTGTCCGTCGGTCTGCACGGACTGGCCATGAGCGGCATCCAGGGCGGCTACGAGCCGACATTCGCCCAAGTCGTCACGACGCTCGGGCATAACATCAACGTCGGCTGGACCAACCTGGCCGGCGGCATGCAGCCGGTGGCTAAGGGCGACGAGGTGCTGGAGCCGCTGTTCGTCAAGGCCGGTTCGGCGAACGTCACCTGGAAGCCGCTGGCCCACTACGCGCCGGCGGACTCGGTCACCTTCGGGTGGTACACCGGCGACGGCACGGCGGCACAGCGCACACCGCTGGGCAGGATGGACGGGACCAAGAGCGGGGGCTACCAGTCCCTGCTGCCCCCCACCGGTACCGGATCGACGATGTCGTTCGATCCCGGCCAGTCGGAGTTCGGGCTCTTCTATTTCTCGCCCTACTTCAGCCGCTACGGGTTCACCGAGGATCGGCTGAACTCGCCGGCCGCCAGCGCGCACCGGGCGCGGGTGTACCCCGCAAAGAACCGCAACGGCGTCACCATCCCGAACAGCTACATCGTCGCCTTCGAGGATGCCGACAACGGCGATTACCAGGACTACGTCTTCCTGGTGAGTGGTTTGAAGCCGGTCACCGACACCGGCTCCGGCGGGGAAGCGGTCAAGGTCGACTTCACGACGGCCTCCGGTGACCTCGCCGCCGGGTACCTGCGCGACTTCGGACAGGCTTTCGGGCCCCGCGCGGGGGCCGGTCAGGGCAGCGGCCTGACCTTCGGCTGGAAGAACGTCGATACCGAGGACGACATCGACATCTCGGTGGGCGGCACCACGAACGTCGGCAACGGCCGCGACCGCAACACCGCGCAAGCCGACGTGCGCCTGGACAGCTTCATGCACATGCAGCCCGAGTCTGTGCCCTCCTTCAACGGGACGGCGGTCGACTCCTACTGGGAGATGCAGCTCCCCAACGGCGACTACGAGGTGACCATCGGTGTCGGCGATCCCGCCGTCAACTCCGATCCGGAGATCCACGCGGTCGACGTCGAGGGGATCAACCTCGTGAGCGCCTTCACGCCGTCCGGGACGGCAGGCTCCAACGGCCGGCACAAGATCTCCACCGGCGTCGTCACGGTCGCGGACGGTCACCTGACCGTGATGGGGTCGGGCGTGAACACCAAGATCGGGTTCATCGACATCGTCCCCACCGACGACGCGACCAATCCGGGCGGCGACGACCCGTCGGACGGAGCGCAGGTGAAGGTTCGCTTCCAGCCGGAATCGGCGCCGCTCTTGGACGGATGGACGGCAGAGACCGGTACGGCGTTCTCGACGCAACGTGGCTACGGCTGGTTCAACGCGGCGACCGATCAGCCGGTCGACCGCCCCGCGGCCACGCGGTACCGCACCGCGCCGCTCGTCGGCGTCGCGTATCCGACCGATGAGAGACTCAAGACCTTTGGGTTCCTCGACAACTCGACGCAGCCGACCTATACCAACGGCTACTGGGAGTACGTGCTGCCCAACGGCACCTATGAGGTGGGAGTGTCCGTCGGCGACGCCAACTACATCGACTCGACGCACGGCGTCCTGGTGGAGGGGCAGCCGGTCATCAACGGATTCGTTCCGACGGCTGCGACGCCCTTCCAGACCGGTGTCCGCACGGTCACCGTCACCGACGGGCGCCTCACGATCAGCAACAGCGGCACGAACACCAAGGTGAACTGGGTGTCGATCAAGGGAGACGGGCTCACACCCACCGACCCGACGAGCGTGGCGAGGTACAGCTTCCGACCCGCCTCGGCCCCTGTTCCCTCCGGCTGGACCGCGGACACAGGGACGGCGTACAGCACGATCGCCGGTCACGGGTGGCTGGTGGACGGCATTCCCGCCGACCGGTCGGACATGACGCGCCTGCGCACGTCGCCGGCCGGAGACCCCACGCGCCAGGGCATGATTCTGATGCAACGAATGACGACCTCAGGCGGCGTCGCCATCGTCAGCTCGACGGGCGTATGGGAACGCGCCTTGGCGAACGGCACATACACCGTCACCGCGTCGGTCGGTGACGCGGACTTCACCGATTCCGTGCACGGCCTCACCGCGGAGGGGACACAGCTGATCACCGGTTTCACACCTACCAGCGGCACGATGTTCACCACGGGCACCGCAGAAGTGACGGTGACCGACGGAAAGCTCACGCTGCAGCCGACTGGCTTGAACACCAAGCTGAACTGGGTGACCATCAGCGGCACCGCGATTACCGCCCCGAGCGTCGTCGTCAATGTCAACGGCGTGCCGGTGCAGGACGAGGCGGAGACGGGGGAGGCGATCGTCACCGCCTCGGCGGTCGCGGCATCCGGAGCGTCCATCACCTCGTTCACGTACTCCGTCAACGCAGGAGCACCCCAGGCGTATGGTTCGCCGATCTCGCTCAGCACTCCCGGCGACTACGTGCTGGTGTTCGAGGCCACCGACTCGACGGGCAAGATCACCGCGCGCACGGTGGAGTTGACCGTTCTGAACATCGGCGGCGTGCTCAAGCTGACGAACACGCAGGTGCCCCGTCAAGTGGACGGCTCACCGCTGCCCGGGCTGCAAGACGACGTCGTCGTGCTGCACCGCATGAATTCTGGCACCACGTCAGGCGGCACGCTGCTGTACCGCACGTATGAGAGCGCGACGCTCAACCTGACCAACACCGGAACGAAGGACCTGCGGGTCACCTCGCTCGCCCTCGGCGGGGCCCAGCCCGGCCAGTTCGAGCTGGTCAACCCCCCAACGCTGCCGTTCACGATCGCGCCGGGCGGCACGCAGTCGCTGTCGGTCGCGTTCACCGCCAACAGCGGGGCGAAGGGCGTGCGGACGGCGACCCTGACGATCGCCTCGAGCGATCCGGCTGCCGCGGCGCGCGTCGTGCAGCTGCGCGGCGGCTACATGACCGCCCCGGAGGGGAACAGCGAGTTGTCGTTGGAGCAGATCTTCCAGCTGTTCAACAGCTCCACGACGTCAGGCAGCGCCGGCTTGGGCCTCGGAAACGGATCGGAGCTCCCGGGCGCCGCCCTGGACGGTGAGGAGCATCGCTCGGCGCTGTGGCGGCGTATGGACACCACGAAGCCCGTACAGGCCGTGCAGCTGGCGGCATTCCATGGCCAGGGCGGCGCGGAGACGTTCACCGTGGGCAACCTGTCAGCCTCGATGACCGGACTCGACGCGCAGTCGGTGTATCCCAAGACGGGGGCGGGAGCGCTGACGGCGATCAACGGGGTGCCCAACGCCGCCACCTTCGCGCTGGGTGTCAGCGGCAAGCTCACCAGTCGCACCGATTACATCGCGGTCAAGACGTGGCCGGTCAAGAACGCCGCCGGCGCGATCATTCCGGGCGCCTGGTTCATCGGGCATGACTACGTCAGCTCGGGTGGGGGTCCCACCTCAGGGGGTGGCTGTGGCAACGGCGCGACTAACTGTGACTTCCAGGACAACGTCTACCTTGTCACCAACGTCCTGCCGGTCACCGGGGATGCCATGCCTCCGGCTGCCCCAGCGGCGCCGACGGGCTCGGCGGATGCCACGGGCGTGAACCTCTCATGGCCCGCGGCGACTTCGGGTGACGTGATCGGCTACCGCGTTGAGCGGTCGGCGACTGCCGGTGGCACCTACACCGTGGTCAGCGGCGGCGGGTTGGTGGTGGGGACCGTCTTCCGTGACGCCGCCGCTGCCCCGGCCGCGACGACCCACTACCGGGTCGTCGCGGTGGATGCCACCGGCAATGCAACCCCGGGTGCTTCCGCCCCGGTGGACACGTCGGCTCTCGCAATGGCACCCATCCGCATCAACGCCGGCGGCGGAGCGGTGACGCTCAACGGCGTGAACTGGCAGGCGGACACCTTCTTCGCCGGTGGGAAGACCTACTCCAACACGCAGGTGACGCAGATCGCCGGCACCAACGACGATCTGCTCTACCAGTCGGAGCGCAGTTCGACCACGGACCAGGGCACGTTCAGTTACGCCGTCCCGGTTCCCGCGTCGGGCAACTACCAGGTCGTGCTCCACTTCGCGGAGATCTACCACGGCGCGACCGGCGGCGGCGCCGGCGGCGCCGGTAAGCGCGTGTTCTCCGTCAACATGGAGGGCGGTCCGGTCGAAGTGGTCAACCTCGACCTCAACGCCAAGGTCGCTCCGATGACCGCTTACACCGAGACCCGCACGATCGCCGTGACGGATGGCACCCTGAACCTCGCGTTCACGGCCTCGGTCAACCAGCCCAAGGTTTCCGCCATCGAGGTGATCCACGTTCCCTGAGCGCGCCTCGCCCGGCTCATGACCGGCCCGCTCACCCTTCGGCCACCCAGATGCCAGGGGCGGGCGGGCTCCTGACCGCCGCCGTTCACCGGGCCTCGACGCCGCCAAGCCCGGTCCCCGGGCCTCGACGCCGCCAAGCCCGGTCCCCGGGAGGCGGCCACGGAAGGCGCCGGGTCAGATGCCGTCGAGCACGGGGAGCAGGGCGTAGAGGAGCTCACCCGTATGCCGGGTCGCGGGCGCTGCGGGCTCACGCGAGACCTCGGCGAAGCCGATGCGCTGGAGCACGGCGATGGCGGCGGCGTTGTCGGCCGCGACCCGCGCGTACAGCGGCCGGATCGGCTCACGGGAGACCAGCATCCGCAGTGCCTGGGTCGCCAGCCCTCTTCCCCGCGCGGCCCGGGCGATCCAGAACACCACCTCGCGGTCGTCCTCGAAGGTGAAGGTCCCGGCAGTGCCCACGAAGGCACCGTTCTCGGTGACGGCGAAGGAGTCGATGTCGTCCGAGGCGCGTTCGGCGGCGATCGAGGCATCGAACACCGACCGATCCAGGGGCTCCTCCACCGTGACCCCCGGAAGAGCGGCGGCAGCGGCGGGTTCCCGGATGAGCATCTCGTACATTGCGTCGAGGTCGTCGTCTTGCAGGGGGCGAAGCTCCACGTGTGGCATCCGGCCACGCTACCGGCGCCCGTGGACCCCGCGACCGGCTTGACAGGCGCATGCAACGGTTTCGTCACAACGAAAATCGGGGGCTGACGCGGCACGCCTCGTTCGTTAGCGTATGGATCGTCGGGGCGACCGCTCCGGCATCCTCAGCACGAAGGCAATTCATGGCTACGCAGGGCACCGTCAAGTGGTTCAACTCCGAAAAGGGCTTCGGCTTCATCGCACCGGATGAGGGCGGCGCCGACGTCTTCGCTCACTACACCGCGATCGAGGCGAGCGGCTACCGCTCGCTCGAGGAGAACCAGCGGGTCGAGTTCGAGGTCGCACAGGGCCCCAAGGGCCTGCAGGCGGAGAACATCCGCCCCATCTGAGACTCATTCGCCGTCGCGGTGCACCAGCTCCAAGCCCGCGTCGGCGAACTGTCGCAGTGACGCGTCCGGGAGGAACGCTCGGACGAGTCCTGCGCCGATCCGCGGCAGGTCGGTTCCGTCGCGGAACAGCAGGTAGAGCGTCTCGTAGCGCGGGTGGAACTTCCCCTTGAACCGGTGCAGCGAGCGGAACCCGTAGACCGGCTCGAGTGTTTCGGCCAGCCGCTCGCTGAGCGCCGCGATGACGCCGGCATCGGGTGGGTACTGGTGGGTGAGCGGCGCGCCCGAGAGCGACATGATCCGGGCGCCTTCGGCGGCGAACTGCAATGCGCTCGAGCCGATGAGGTACTCCATCACCGGCACGAAGCCGGCTTCGCGGCGCCGCATGAGATCGAGTGTCCAGCCGTCGATGCTGCCGTCTTCGCCGTAGACCGGCAGCCACGACAGGAATCCGTCGACGTCGCCCTGCGGCGACACCGCCAGCGCCAGTCGCACTTCGGGATCGCGCGCCTCCTCCAGCGTGCCGAGCGTGAACCCCATCTCGGGCAGCTCCTTGCCGCCCACCCAGCTCTGCGAGATGACCCGCAGCTGCGCCTGCACGCCCCACGGCTCATCGATCAGGCGGGTGAGGCGAAAGGTCATGCCCTCCCGTTCCGCGCGGTTGAGTGAAGTGCGCACCGGCTTCCACGCGTTGCCGCGGAAGTTCAGGCCCGGCAGGTCGACGATCGTGTCATCGGCGATCACCAGGCTGCGCCACGTCGAGGGCGCGGCCTGGCGGGTCTCCTCCCCGACGCCGAACAGGCACGGCACGAGACCGGCGCGCTCGGATGCCGCGATGAACTCGTTCACCGAGTGCGCGCGCCCGTCCGGGGGACCGAGGGGGTCTGCCAGCGCGATCGCCACCCCCGCATGGCGCTGGTAGGCCACGATCCCGGTCTCGGTGCGCAGGTAGGACATGTGCCTCCACGTCGTCATCCACGACAGCGTGCCGCCGCCGTGTGCGTGCAGCAGCGCCGCCGCGTCGGCGGCGGTGGGTTCGGCGGACGACCCGATCGCTGAGCGCCGGGCGGCGCGGAAGGCGGCCCGTGCCCACACGAGGTACCCCAGGAAGATCGCCCACAGACCGGCTTCGCCCAGGGTGGGCGTCGGGTCTCCGCCGAAGAGGTCTCGCGGAAGACTCGGAATCTGCAGTCCCACCGCGACCACGCCGGCCCAGGCGATGTTCGCCGCGGCGAGCACCACGGCCACCAGCCACGCCCAGCGACGGCCTCGCCGCAGGCCCCGCGCGATGAGCACGATCACCAGCACATCGACGACCAGGTTGACCAGCGGGGCGGAGCCGGCGGCACTTCTTCCGAACGGGCCGCTGGTGGGGGAGAGGAAGACGAGCACCTGCGCGGTGGCGATCGCGAGGGCGGCCAGGAAGCCCGACAAGCGTCGCTCGCGCAACGTCGAGCGCGGTGCCGGCAGGGGGCGCTGCACCGCGAGCACCAGCAGCACCGCGAACGCGTGCACGATGTCGGCGGGTGTCCCCCAGAACAGCAGCAGCACGGCGCAGGCGCCGAGCACCGTGAACCACACCCGCTCTCGCCAGGGGGAGCTCATCGCGGTCGCCGATGCCGCGATGCACGCCATGGTGCCCCCCGATGGGCCGACATCGAGTGAGTGGGCCATCGCGTCGGCCCACGGCCACGACAGCTGCGAGATGAGGGCGACGAACCCCAGCATGCACAGCACGCCCACCAGCTGACCCGCGGTGAACCAGCCCAGCGCCACCCGCGACCCGCGGTGGTACTCGAGGTAGGCGACCCCGGCGAAGCCGGAGATCACCACGATGTAGAGCCACGGCGGGTCGCTGAAGAAGGTGCCCGTCACCGGCGTCCACCACCGGCCGTCCACGATCGCGGGAAGACCGTAGGCGACCTGGTCCCACAGGGGTGAGGAGGACAGCGGATGCCAGAGCCCTCGCGAGGCCACCCCGCAGACGAGCACGATGCCGACCAGCACGAGGGTCACGGGGATGCGGGCGGCCAGGCGCACCAGCGGACGCCGGCGTGACGGGCTGCCCTCGATCATGGGGCCACACTAGGCGGGCGACACCGTGATCGCACCGCCCCGGACGCCGGCGTCAGCGGCCGAGAGGGTCGGCTGGCCGGTTCTTGAGGCGCGCGTAGTCGGCGAGGGCCTGGGCGTCTTCGGCAAGCCGCTGCGCCCGGCGCGCGGCATCCAGTGCCTCGACGGGGTCATCCGCCCGGCGGGCTCCGGCGAGCTCGCGCTGGGCGGCGTCCAAGCGCACCCGTGCGTCGGCCCCGGCACCCTCGACCGCGACTTCGGCGCGTGCGAGGGCGCCGCGTGCCGAGGCGAGGGTTCCCGGCAGGGCCGTACGTGCGCCGCGGAGCCGCTGCTGCGCCGTGCGGGCATCGCCGAGCGCCAGGTCGAGGCGGGCGCGCAGCCTCGCGATCGCCTCGACGGTGGCGGTGGGATGCCGCGCGGCGACCGGAGTGAGGCGATCGAGCTCGTCCGTGACGGCGCGCAGCTCGCGGCCCAGTCTCTCGGCGTCGGCGGGTTCGAGACCCTCGCGCACCCGCATGCCCTGGGCGACCGCGGCGCGGGCGGCGTCGATCTCCTGGGGCACCGCGTGCGCGGCATCCGTCACGAGCCGGTGCGACTCCTCGAGGGCGCGGGCGGACGACTCGGCGCGGCGCAGTTCGCGCTCCGCGACGGAGAGCTCGGGGAAGGCGCTGCGGGTGGGGTCTGCCGCGAGGCTGCGCGCCGCCTCCAGGTGGTGCTGCGCGGAGGCGAGGGCAGCGGATGCCGTGCGAGCGGCCACCGCGGCCTGCTGCCATTCCGTCTCGTCGAAGCGTCCGGCAAGGTCGGCCACGAGCGCTCCCGGGTCGCCGAGCTCGGTGCGCAGGCGCTCCAGCCTCGCACCGGCGGCATCCACCTGGGTGACGGCCGATCGGTGAGCGCGCATCCACTCGTCGTGGGCCGCGCGCGCCCCCGCCACCACGCCCAGCGCCTCCTCGGCGCGGGTGCGGATGCGGGCGCTCACCCGGCGCACGTCGACGGGCTCAGCGTCGTCGAGTTCGCGGAAGCTCTCGAACGCCTCATCCCTGACGTGCTGGGCGATCATGCGCGCACGACGAAGCGCGGCGGGGGCCTCGCCGTCGTACAGCGCTCCGGAGAGGCCGACTTCGAGGTCCAGCTCGCCGACCGCGTCGTCGAGGCGCACCAGGGCCGATCCCGCCCGGGTGCGGTCGGCCTCGGCGCGCGCACGGGCCCGCGGTGAGCGGCGCGCCCGGCGCACCGACCACACCGCGACGGCGATCGCGACCGCCGTCACCCCGAACACGACCACGGCCGGGATCACCCAGGCCAGGACCGCGTCCGGGAGGGGAGTCATCCCGCATCCTCCACGAGCAGGAGGGAGCGCAGCTCGTCCACCGAGTCGACCACGGCGGTCGCCCCCTCGGACTCATGGGGCCAGCTGAACCCCCAGCGCACGAAGATGACCGGCACGTCGTGCACCGCCCCGCCGTCGACGTCGTGGTGGCGGTCCCCGATGAGCACCGGGCGGCTGGTGTCCACGCCAGCGACGCGCAGTCGCCGCAGCGACTCCGCGATGATGTCGGCCTTCGTGGCGAGCGTGCGCTCGTCGGAGGTGGCCCCGGTGATGGAGGCGAAGTACGGGGCGAGCGCGAAGTGGTCCATGAGCGCGCGCACCTGGATCTCGGGCTTGGAACTCGCCGTGCCCTGGGGTACGCCGGCGGCGGCGAGGTCGGCGATGAGCTCGGCGATGCCGGGGTAGAGGCGGGCGCCGGTGGTGTATCCGTCGGCCTTGCCCAGGGTGCGGTAGAACGCCACCGCCTCGGTGGACTGATCGGGCGTCATGCCGACGTTCGTCTGGAACGACTCGAACATGGGCGGGCCGATCCAGTGCACGAGCTCGGCGTAGGTCGGCGCCGGGTGCCCGAAGTGCTCGAGGGTCACCGCGAGACGCCGCAGGATGCCCTCGGACGCGTCGACGATCGTGCCGTCGACGTCCCACAGGACGCACGAGAAAGGGGAGCGCAGCGGCATCCCTCCACCCTAATCAACGCCCCCTCCGACCGTGAGACGACAGTGGGTGGACGAGACAGTGGGTGACGACCGTTGTCTCGGCCGTCAGTTTTCGTCTCAGCGATGGAGAGGCGGGGACAGGCGGGGAGAGGCGGGGGGAAGGTGGGGCGGCGGCGCGTCAGAAGAGGCGGGGGGCACCGGAGTCGATGCCCTTCATCTCGTCGTAGTCCAGCGTCACGCAGCGGATGCCACGGTCGGCGGCGAGCACCCGCGCCTGCGGCTTGATCTCCTGCGCGGCGAACACGCCGGTCACGGGCGCGAGGTGCGGGTCGCGCCCCAGCAGCTCGAGGTAGCGGGTGAGCTGCTCGACGCCGTCGATGTCGCCGCGACGCTTCACCTCGACGGCGATCGTGCCGCCGGCAGGGTCACGCAGCAGCAGGTCGACCGGTCCGATGGCGGTCGGGAACTCGCGCCGCACGAGCGTCAATCCCTCGCCGATCACCCCGACCTGCTCGGCGAGCAGTCGCTGCAGGTCGGCTTCGACGCCGTCCTTGACCAGGCCCGGGTCGATGCCCAGCTCATGCGACGAGTCGTGGAGCACCTCGTAGATGCGCACCACCAGGGAATCCCCCGACTTGGCGTGGGTGACGCGCCACTGCTCGACGACCTGCTCCTCTTCCTCACCGGCGACGTCGGGCGTCTCGACGCTGAGGGTGCAGGGCGGGCTCATCCAGTTCAGCGGCTTGTACGAGCCGCCGTCGGAGTGCACGAGCAGGCTGCCGTCCCCCTTGTGGACGAGCAGGCGCGTGGCGGTGGGCAGATGGGCGTTGAGGCGCCCCGCGTAATCCACGGAGCAGCGGGCGATAACCAGACGCACCCGACGAGCCTAACCGTGGTCCGGACGGTGGCCCGCCCCGACCTTGGCGCCGGCGAGGGGTCGGGCGGACTGCGAGGCGAAGCCGGATGCCACGACGAGCACCACCAGCACGTAGAGGGTGTTGAGCAGCCCGATGTGGTCACTGACGAAGCCGAGCACCGGCGGGCCGCAGAGGAAAGCGACGTAGCCGATGGTGGCGGCAGCGCTCACCCGCGATGCGGCCTTGGCGGGATCGTCGGCGGCGGCCGACATGCCCAGCGGGAAGCCGAGCGACGCGCCCACGCCCCAGAGCGCCGCCCCCACGAACACCAGCGGCAGGTTCGGCGCCAGGATGAAGAGCAGAATGCCGGCGGCCGCGAACCCCGAGAGCACCCGCAGCGTGGCGACGCGTCCGAAACGGTCCACCAGCGGACCGCCCAGCACGCGCACGACCGTCATGGCGACGGAGAACACCATGAGCGCGGCCGCGCCCAGGGCGGGGCCGCCGGAGTGGTCCTCGCTGACGCCGAGCGCGAGCCAGTCGTTGGCGCCGCCCTCGGCGAACGCCATGCCGAGCATGACGACACCGAGCGCGTACGTGCGCGGCTCGCGCCACGCGGCGAGGGAGACGGCCAGGCGCTGCCGCCAGCCGGGCTGGTCGGCGGCGTCCGCCGCGGGATCGCCGGCACCTTCACGCGGCGGCACGTTGGCGTAGGCGACCACGGCGACGATGAGGATGACGACGGCCACGGCGACGGCGTGCGCGAACACGTCGACGCGCAGCGCCGCGGCGACCGCACCCAGGCCGGCACCGACGACGGTGCCGAGACTGAAGAACGCGTGGAAGAGGGGGAGGAGGGTCCTGCCCGACTGGGTCTCGATCGCCGCGCCCTCGACGTTCATCATGACGTCGACCGCCCCGTTGCCGAAGCCGAACAGTGCCAGTCCGATCACCACGAGCGGCACGGACGAGGCGAGATTGGTGCCCACCCCGATCAGCGCCACGCCGACGGCGAAGATGACCATGGCGCCGAGCATGCCCTGCCGGGTGCCGAAGCGGGCGATGACCACCCCGGACGCGGACAGGCCCAGGATCGAGGCGATGCCCATGCCGAGCAGCATGATCCCGATGTCGCTGTTCTCGATGCCGAGGTCGCTGCGGATGGCCGGGACCCGCGACGCCCACGTGGCGATGCTCAATCCACTGGCGGTGAAGATCGCGAAGATGGCGGCGCGCCAGCGCACGAGCTGCGTTCGAGTGAGCTGGGCTTCCACCGAGCCAGCCTAGCGAATCGATTCGCCACCCCACCCTGCAGGCTACGATCGGGGACGTCATGAGCACGCGCCGCGCAACGATCGCCGACGTCGCCCGCACCGCCGGGGTGTCACCGTCGACCGCGTCGGTGGTGTTCAGCGGCAAGACCGCCGTCTCGGATGCCACGCGTGAGCGCGTGCTGCAAGCGGCATCGGACCTGGGCTACACCGGTCCCGACCCACGCGCCGCGTCCCTCCGCCGCGGCCGCTCCGGCATCGTCGGCGTGCTGTTCCAGGGGCACCTCGGCGCCGCGTTCGTCGACCCGGTCGTGCGCGCGATGATGGACGGTCTCGCCGACGCGGTGGCGCCGATGGATGCCGGGCTCCTGCTGCTGCGCCACGATGCGGACGGGACCACGGGGGGCGCCTCGCTGACGAACGCCCCCATCGACGCCGCCGTGCTTGTCGGATGGACCTCGGTGATCGCGGAGTCCCTGCAGACGCTGCGCGCGCGCGGCATCCCCGTCGTCGTCGTCGAGGGTGACGCCGGGCCGGACGTGCCGCGGGTGATCCTGGACAACCGCGAGGCCCAGCGGGCCCTGGCCAGCCACGTCCGCTCGCTCGGGCACACCGACGTCGCACTGCTCACGCTGCCCACCGACATCCGCCGCCGCCCGGGATGGCTGAATGCCGACGGGGACATCGGGGTGGATGTCACGCGCCACCGTCTGGAGGGCGCACGCGAGGTGTACCCCGACGCCCCCGCCTACGCCGCGGCCGGCAGCTCGATCGACGAGGGAGCGGCTGCGGGGCGCGCGATCCTCGCCGACCCGCAGGGGCGCCCGACCGCGGTGCTCGCCCAGAGCGATCTGCTCGCCGCGGGCGTGCTGCGCGCCGCCGAGGAGCTCGGGTTGCGGGTACCCGACGACCTCAGCGTGACCGGCTTCGACGGCATCGCAGTCGATGGCCTGGCGCCTTTCGACCTCACGACGATGGTGCAGCCGGCGATGGAGAAGGGGCGTGCCGCGGGTGAGGCGGTCGTGGCCATGCTCGAGGGGAACGAAGCCCCTTCGGTGTGCTTCAGCAGCGTGTACCGCGAGGGGAATACGACAGCTCCGATGACGCGGTAGTCACCCTCTCGGACGGAGCTGCCCTCCCGCCCGGGTAGACTTGGACTCGATCCCGTAACGTTCGTGCCTCTGGCTGCGACCCCCGAGGAGGCCGCGCATGCTGATGATCCTCGGCGCGTTCGCGATCCTTCCGCTCACGCTGCCGTGGCTGGTCAGCCGCATCGGTGCCCGCGCCTTCTACGTCGCCGCCGCGCTACCGGTGATCGCGTTCGTCCACACGCTGACGCTGACGCCCGCCGTGCTGTCGGGCGAGGACCCGTTCGAGACGTTCTCGTGGATCCCGGCCCTCGACATCGCCATCTCGATGCGCATGGACACGCTCGGCTGGGTCATGGCGCTGATCGTCACGGGCGTCGGCGCCCTCGTGATGGCCTACTGCCGCTGGTACTTCGACGGCAAGCGCGACGGCGTGGGCCAGTTCTGCGCCGTGCTGCTGGCCTTCGCCGGCGCCATGTACGGCCTGGTCCTCACCGACGACATCGTCCTGCTCGTCATGCTCTGGGAAGTCACGAGCGTGCTGTCGTACCTGCTCATCGGGTTCTACCACCGCCGCGGGGCGAGCCGCCGCGCCGCCATGCAGGCGCTGCTGGTGACCACTCTCGGCGGTCTCGTGATGCTGATCGGCGTGGTGCTGCTCGTGGTGCACACCGGCACGACGAGCCTCTCCGGCATTTTGGAGCTCGCTCCCACCGGCCCCGTGGTCGATGCCGCGCTGGTGCTCATCCTCGTCGGGGCGCTGAGCAAGTCGGCCATCTTCCCCTTCCACTTCTGGCTTCCCGGCGCCATGGCGGCGCCCACGCCGGTGAGCGCCTACCTGCACGCCGCGGCCATGGTCAAGGCCGGCATCTACCTCATCGCCCGCCTGGCGCCGGTGTTCGCGCTGGAGGCGCCGTGGCGGCCCATCGTCGTAGGGCTGGGTGTTCTCACCATGCTCATCGGCGGGCTGCAGGCGCTGCGGGAATCGGACCTCAAGCGCGTCCTCGCCTTCGGCACGGTGAGCCAGCTCGGCATGCTCACCGCGGTGCTGGGGTACGGCACGCGCGACGCCGCGCTGGCGGGCCTGGCGTTGCTGATCAGCCACGCCCTGTTCAAGTCATCGCTCTTCCTCGTCGTGGGTGTCATCGACCGCCAGCTCTCCACGCGAGACATCTCCGAGCTGTCGGGGGTCGGACGCCAGGCCCCCACCCTCGCGGTGTTCACGATCATCGCGGTGGCCTCGATGGTCGGTGTCATCCCCACCATCGGGTTCGTGGCCAAGGAGGCGGCCCTCACGGCGTTCCTGAACGAAGGAGCCGACGGACAGCTCTGGGCGGTGGTCGGTCTCGTCGGCCTCGTGCTCGGCTCCGTGCTCACAGCGGCATATGGCATCCGCTTCATCTGGGGTGCGTTCTGGACGAAGAAGGATGCAGCCGGGCTACCCATGCCGCGAACGGAATGGCCCGATCCGCCCATCGGGTTCCTGGGCGCGCCTGTGGTGCTCGCAGGTCTCACGCTGGTGGCCGGCTTCGCGGCCCCGTTGGTCGACGGTGTGGTGTCGACGTACGCCGACACCGCGCCGGTGGCGAGCCCTGGCGTCGCGGCCCCGGATCACGTCTACCATCTCGCGCTCTGGCACGGGTTCGAGCCCGCCCTGTGGCTCTCGCTTGGCTCGATCGCGGTGGGAGCGGCCCTCTTCTGGCTGGTCAAGCGGGTGGGCGCTCCGCGCCGGCTGCTGCCGTTCACCGCCGCCGGGGTCTACAACCTGGTGCTGCGCGGCATCGCGCGACTGGCCGTCATCACCGTGTCGATCACCCAGCGGGGGTCGCTGCCCCTGTACGTCGGCACGATCTTCGTCGTCTTCGTCGCCGCGGAGGGCACAGCGCTGCTGGCCTCGCCCGAGTGGACGGCGAACCTCGACGCTTGGCAGTCGCCGGCACAGCTGATCGTCGCCCCGATCATGATCATCGCCGGGATCGTCGCGGTCCGCGCCCGCAAGCGCTACACCGGCGTGGTGCTCGTGTCGGTGACAGGGCTCGGCATGGTCGTGCTCTTCGCCACGAGCGGCGCCCCCGACCTCGCTCTGACGCAGGTGCTCGTCGAGACGGTCACGCTCGTCACCTTCGCCCTGGTGCTGCGCCGCATCCCGGCGCGCCTGGGTGAGCACAACGCGTCCGTGCTGCCGGTGGCCCGCGCGGTGCTCGCCGTCGCGGTCGGCCTCACGATGGCGATGGTCGCCGTCGTCGCGACCGGCGCCCGTATCCACGAGCCGGTGTCGACGGCGTTCCCCGAGCTGGCGTACGAGCTGGGCCACGGCAAGAACGTGGTGAACGTGGCGCTGGTGGACCTGCGCGGCTGGGACACGATGGGGGAGCTGTCGGTGCTGATCCTCGCCGCCACCGGAGTGGCATCCCTCGTCTTCGTCACCCATCGCGCCGACACGCTCTCCCGCGCTGTCTCGCCGCTGCCGAACCTCTCGACCCGCACGCGCCGTCCGCTCGTCGACACCGACGAGGGCCCGCGCCCCCAGACGGCCGACAACCGCGGCGCCCCCCGCACCTGGCTGGTCGGCGGTCAGCGGGTCAGGCCCGAGAACCGCTCGATCATGCTCGAGGTGATCGTGCGCATCCTGTTCCACACGATCATGCTCGTGTCGATCTACCTGCTCTTCGCCGGCCACAACCTTCCCGGCGGCGGCTTCGCCGGCGGCCTCGTCGCCGGCATGGGCCTCGTCATGCGCTACGTCGCAGGCGGGCGCTACGAGCTCGGCGCCGCCGCCCCCACCGACGCCGGGCGACTGCTGGGCGTGGGGATGGCGCTCGCCGTCGGTACGGCCGTCGTGCCGCTGCTGTTCGGCGAGGCGCCGCTGACGAGCACGTTCTGGGAAGCGAATCTGCCCGTGATCGGACACGTCGAGTTCGTCACCTCGACGATCTTCGACGTCGGCGTGTACCTCGTGGTGATCGGGCTCGTCCTCGACGTGCTGCGCAGCCTCGGGGCCGAGGTCGACCGACAGACGCAGGAACTGCGCGACAAGGGGGTGACCGCTTCGTGGATGTCTCACTGACCCTGATCGTCATCATGGCGGTGCTCTTCGCCGCCGGCGTCTACGCGATGCTCGAGCGCAGCCTCACCCGCGTGCTCATCGGCTTCCTGCTGCTCGGGAACGCCGCGAACCTGTTCCTGCTGATCGTCATGGGACAGCCCGCGGCGGCTCCTTTCTTCGGCGCGGCGGATCCCGACCAGATGAGCGACCCGCTGCCGCAGGCACTCACGCTCACGGCGATCGTCATCACGTTCGCGGTGTCGGCGTTCCTGCTCGCCCTCATCTACCGGTCGTGGCAGCTCGGTCAGGCCGACACCGTCGAGGACGACGCCGAAGACGTCGCCGTGCGCGAGCGCAGCGCCGTCGACGAGGACTCGATGGACGACGAGGTCAGCGACCTCGACGACGACGCGACGACGGACTTCGTCGGCGTCCAGACCGCACCTATCACGGTGCTGCACGCGAAGGACGTCCCCGGCTTGCGCGACGACGCCCCCACCGACCGCCCGCACCGCGGAGACGACCGATGAGCGCGCTGGTTCCCCTCCTCGTCACCCTGCCGCTGCTGGGCGCTGCCGTCGCACTGATCGCCGGTCGGCACCGCCGCACGCAGGTCGTCGTCTCAGTGCTGACGCTGAGCCTGGTGTGCATCATCGCCGCTGTCCTGCTGGTCACCGTGGACGCCTCGGACCTGCCGATCGCCGTCTCGGTGGGCGGGTGGCCGATCCCGTTCGGCATCGTGCTGTACGTCGACCGGCTCGCCGCGCTTCTGGTCATGGTCTCGAGCATCGTGCTGCTGGCGGTGCTGCTGTTCTCGGTCGGGCAGGGAGCGGCCGACGGCGACGATGACACGCCGGTGTCGATCTTCCACCCCTCGTACCTGATTCTCGCCGCCGGCATCTTCAACGCCTTCATCGCCGGTGACCTGTTCAACCTCTACGTGGGCTTCGAGATCCTGCTGGTCGCCTCGTACGTGCTGATCACCCTCGGCGGCACGGAGTCGCGCATCCGCACCGGCGTGGTCTACATCGTCGTGTCTTTGGTCTCCTCGATCCTCTTCCTCTCGGCGATCGCGGCGATCTACGGGGCCCTCGGCACCGTCAACATGGCACAGCTGTCGCAGCGGATGGGGGAGCTCCCGCAAGAGACGCAGCTGGTGCTGCACGTCATGCTGCTGGTCGCCTTCAGCATCAAAGCCGCCGTCTTCCCGCTGTCGTTCTGGCTGCCCGACTCGTATCCGACCGCCCCGGCGCCGGTCACCGCGGTGTTCGCGGGGCTGCTGACGAAGGTCGGCGTCTATGCGCTGATCCGCACCGAGACGCAGATCTTCCGCGAGAACGACGTCAATACGGTGCTGCTGATCGTGGCCCTGGCCACCATGGTCGTCGGTGTGCTCGGTGCCGTCGCCCAAGCCGAGCTCAAACGCATCCTGTCGTTCACGCTGGTGAGCCACATCGGCTACATGGTGTTCGGTCTGGCCATCGCCACCCCGGCGGCGATCGGCGCGACCGTGTACTACACGGTGCACCACATCGTCGTGCAGACGACGCTCTTCCTCGCCGTGGGTCTCGTCGAACGCCGGGCAGGCTCCACATCGATCCTCAAGGTGCGCGGGCTCATGCGTGCCGCTCCGCTGCTGGCGGTGCTGTACTTCATCCCGGCGATCAACCTCGGGGGCCTGCCGCCCTTCTCCGGGTTCATCGGCAAATTCGCGCTCTTCGACGCCGCGGCATCCGTGGGCACCCCCCTCATGATGGTCGTCATCGTCGGTGGCATCGTGACGAGCCTGCTGACCCTGTATGCCCTCGTCCGCGCGTGGAACCTGGCCTTCTGGCGCGAAGACGACGAGGAGCACGGCGAGTCTGAGAACGAAGCGCGCCTGGCGTATCTCGGATCCGCCCCCGCCGCTGCCGCTCAGACCAAGCGCCGGGTCATTCCGCGGATCATGACGGCGGCGACGACCGGGATGGTCGTGCTGACGATCGCGCTGTCCGTGTTCGCGGGACCGCTCTACGACGTGTGCGCGCGCATCGGCGCGTCGCTGATGGACCCGGTGACCCTGGTGCAGCTCGAAGAGGGGGCGCAGCCATGAGCCCCGACCGTCACTCCCCGCTCTCGCAGCTGTGGCGCCAGCTGCCGTTCTTCGTCTGGCTGATCGCGCTGTGGATGCTGCTGTGGGGCCAGTTCACCGTGCTCGCACTGGTCAGCGGCGTCGTGGTGGCGATCTTCGTCACCCGCGTGTTCCGGCTTCCCCCGGTGGAGCTCTCGGGCCGGATGAACCTCTGGTGGGGCCTCGTCTTCGTCGTCACGTTCTTCGGCGCGGTCGTCCGCGGTTCCCTGCTGGTGGCGTGGCAGGTGCTCAACCCCACGCGGTATCCGGGCACGGCCATCGTCGCCGTGCCGCTGCGCACCGACGACGACCTCATCATGACGCACGTGGGGGTCACCGCCTCGCTCATCCCCGGATCCCTCGTCGTCGAGGCTGATCGCGACCGGCGCATCCTCTACCTGCACGTCATCGGGGTCTCGACCGACGAGGATGTGCGCATGCAGCGGCGGGCGATCCAGGGCTGGGAGGCGCGGATCGTGCGCGCGGTGGGATCGCGGGCCCAGCTGGAGAAGATCCAGGCGGCGGGCGTGGAGACGCCACGTCAGGGGGGTGCACCGCTGTGAACATGCTGCTGATCGCCATCTACGTCATCTTCGCCGTGTCGGGCCTGCTGACGGTGTGGCGCATCATCAAGGGTCCGTCGATCCTCGACCGCGCCGTGGCATCCGACGTTCTTCTCACCCTCGTGATGTGCCTGCTCGGGGCGGACATGGCCATCAACCACCACACGCGCACGCTGCCGGTGCTGCTGATCATCGCCGCCGTCGGGGTGTTCGGCTCGATCTCGATCGCGCGCTTCGTCGCGAGAAGGGACACCGCCGAGCGATGAACGCCGTACTCGACATCCTCTCCCTCGTCCTCATCCTGCTGGGGGCGGTGCTGTGCCTCACGGCCGCGATCGGTCTGCTGCGCTTCCACGACGTGCCCAGCCGGCTGCACGCCGCGACCAAGCCGCAGGTGCTGGGGCTCATTCTCATCTGTCTTGCGGTGGCGCTGTCGGCACGGTCGTGGGCGGTGGTGGCGTTCCTCTTCGCGATCGTGATCGTGCAGCTGGCCACCGCGCCGCTGTCGGCGCACATGGTGGGCCGCGCCGCCTACCGCAACGGCACGATCGACGAGCGTTCCCTGTTCGTCGACGAGCTGGCCCAGTCCCGCGAGACCCCGCCCGCCGCCGGCGGCTGACGCTCGCGAGTGAGTATTCGCCTCGCCGAGTGAGTATTGGCGCTCTCAGGCGTCGTGCAGGCGAGACAGCACGCCGATGACCTGGCGGTGCCACTCCCGCGCCGCCGGCAGCGCCCCGGTGTAGATCGCCGCGTCGTGCGAGACACCCTGGTACCGCACCGCCGTCGCCGCGCCGCCGTCGGCGCGCAGCCGCGCCGCGTACTCGGCGCCGTCCCGTCGCAGCGGGTCGTACTCCGCGGTGAGGATCACAGCCTCCGGCAGACCCGCATGCGACGCCGCGCGCATCGGTGAAGCCAGTTCGCTGCGCCCGTCGGCCTTGCGCGGAAGGTACGTCCCGGCGATCGACCGGAGCTCCCGCATCGCGAGGAAGCTCGGGATGCCGAGCGCGCGCGTCGCCGCCAGGTCGATGTGCCCGCCGGTGAGATCGGTCACCGGTACTTCCAGCAGCTGCAGGCGGATCGGCAGGCCCGCCCGGTCGCGGTTCGCCAGGGTCAGCGCCGCCGCGATGCATCCCCCGGCCGACGTGCCGGCTACGCCGAGTCGCTCGCGGTCGACGCCCAGCGACGCGGCGTTATCGTGCAGCCACAGCAGCGCCGCGTACGCTTGCTCGACCTGCGTCGGGAAGCGGTGCTCGGGCGCGAGGGCGTAGTCCACCGCGACCATGACGACACCGGCCTCCGCCGCGCGGCGGCGGCACGCGGCATCCGTCGTCGGGTAGTCGATGCCGCCCTGGCGGAAGGCCCCGCCGAAGAACGTCAGCCATGCCGGCAGCGGGTCGGACCCCGCGGCATCCGGGTAGTACAGGCGCACCCGCACGGTGGGATGGCCGGCCACCGGCACCTGGTGGTCGACGATGCGCAGGTCGGGCCCGGCAGTGCCGACCGTCGCCAGTTCGGTGCGGTCCCACGCGACGGCGGCGCGCCGATGCTTCGCCCGTGCCCGGGCCCGTGCCCGGGCGCGGTCCTGCTGCGGGGTGCTGACGGGGCGTTCGGATGTCGCCGGCGCGGCGGCCCGACTCTCGCCGGTGCCGCCGCCGTCGTCGGTGTCGGCCGCCGGACTGGACGCGCCCACTGCGGCGCGCCCGCCGGACCTTCGCGCCGCACGCGCTGTGCCGGACCCTCGCACCATCGCGGTGCCGGTGGCCTCGGCCGCGCCCGCGCCGCCGAACACGCCCAGCCAGCCCGCGATCCGGACGCGGACCGCGTCGACGTTGCGCTGGATCAGGTACCGGCGGTGCACCCGAAGGCGCTCGGAGAAGAACGGGTCAAGGGGCATCGCGGTATCCTCCCGGGCGGAGTTCGATTCTAAGAGCCGGCAGCGCCCGCAGCGCCGCTGCGGCGCGCACCATGTCGTCGGCCCGAACGCAACCCCTTCAGCCGTCGCGCGCCGACCGTGTTGAGTGGAGGCATGAGAAGAGATCTCCTGTGCGCGGGTCACGCCCCCGCGCGGCACGCTGATTCCCTTCCCCCCGAGCAGGTCGTCCGGCCGGGCGGTTCGCCCGGGCTTGACGCGACGGATGCCGGGGCATGACGGCAGCGGCATCCACCGTGCCGGTGCGCGTGAGTGTGGTCGTCCCCGTCTTCACTCCGGGCGCCGGGTTCGATGAACTCATCGCGTCGCTGGACCGGCAGACGATGAGCGCGCGCCAGTTCGAGGTGCTGCTGTGCGACGACGGCTCGGGCGAGCCCACCGATGGTCGGCTGGCCGAGATCGCGCGCCGTCGGCCGAACGTGCGTGTGCTGACCCTGCCGCACAGCGGCTGGCCGGGCACGCCCCGCAACCAGGGCATCGATGCGGCCCGCGGCGAGTACGTGTTCTTCGTCGACCAGGACGACTGGCTCTTCGACGGTGCGCTCAAGGATCTCTGCGACTACGCCGATCGCCATGGCTCGGACGTCATCGTCGGCAAGGAGGTCGGCGTCGGCCGCCGCATTCCGGCCGGCATCTTCCGCCGCGACGTCCCGCACGCGCAGCTGGGTGTCGACCCGCTTCTGGAGATGCTGACCCCGCACAAGATGTTCCGCACGTCGTTCCTGCGGCGCAACGGCATCCGCTTTCCCGAGGGCCGGGTGCGGCTGGAGGACCACCTCTTCGTGATGCAGGCGTACTTCGCCGCCGACACGATCTCGATCCTCGCGAGCCGCCCGTGCTACGCGTGGGTCAAGCACCCCGGCAGCGCCAGCGCCGCGCGCATCGATCCGGACACCTACTTTCCGCACCTGGAACGGGTGGTGGACCTCGTCGATGAGCACACCGAGCCGGGGCCGCTGCGCGACACGCTGCTGCGCCACTGGTACCGGGGCAAGATCCTGGCGCGGCTCGAGGGAAAGCGGATGGTCCGCTACCCCGCGGAGTACCGCAAGCGCTTCCTCGACGTCGTGACTCCGATCGCGCAGCAGCGGTTCGGGCCGGGTGTGGCCGAAGGGCTCACGTTCCCGCTGCGGGTGCGATCGGCGCTGCTGCGCGCCGGGCGACGCGACGATCTCCTGCGGTTCGCCGAGTTCGAGGCGGGCATCGTGTGCCGCGCCGACGTGGCATCCGCCCGCTGGTCGCGCGGGGGACGGCTCGCGCTGACCGTGCGGGTGCGGTTCCTGCGGGACGGGCGGGAAGGGGCGGACGCCCTCGCATTCGAGCGGGTTCCGGCGGAGGGGGAGGCGGCGGCGGAGGATGCCGGTGCGGCCGTCGGTTCCGCTGCGGCCCCGGAGCCGGGCGCAGACGCTGCGGCGCCGCTCGCAAAGACCGTCACCCTCTGGAAGCCCCCGGAGGAGCTCGGCGCGGACTTCCTGTCGGCGCACGTTCGCGAGGCGACGCGCGATCTCCGCCTCGATCGCGTGGAGCTGACCCTGCTCGAGGGCCTTGATCGCACGGAGCGGCGGATCCCCGGGCGCGGTCGCCTCACGGGCGGTCGCGCGCGCGTGCAGCTCGACCCGCTGCGGGTGTTCGGCCGTGGCGATGCGTCGCTCGGAGGAACCCTCGTCGCTCGCGTTCGCCATGCCGGGTGGACGTTCGAGACGCCGTTGCGGGCCGAGCCGGCGGTGCTGGCCGAGGCGGAGCGATCGCCGCTTCTGGCGGGTCGGGTGTGCGGCATCCGCGCCGGTGAGGACGGTTCCGTGCAGCTGTACCGCAGCTGGCCGGGTGGGCGGCTGCGCGATCTGACCGCCCGGGCGGTGCGCCACATGCCGCTGGAGCGTGCGCGCGACCTCGCCGCGAAGGTGGTTCGACGAGCCCGTGCCGTCAGACGCTGATCCGGTGCGGTTGCAGCGACCTGAATGGCCTGAATACTCACTCGGCGTCGCGAATACTCACTCGCGAGCGAGGGAAGGGGGCGTGCGGATCCCGAAGGTCTCGCGCAGGGCGGACCGCGCGGCATACCACCCCGACAGACCGTGGACTCCCGGCCCAGGGGAGGTCGACGCCCCGCACAGGTACACGCCGGGGAGCGGCGTGCGCCACGGATCGGTCGAGAGCACCGGGCGGCGCACCAGCTGGCGCAGGGTCGCGGCCCCCGCGCTGATGTCGCCGTCGATGTAGTTCGGGTTCTCCTCGGGCAGCTGCGCCGCGGTGACGCTGCGGCTGTCGAGGATGAGGTCCCGGAAGCCGGGCGCGGCGCGTTCGATGGTCCGAACGATCGCCTCGCGCTGATCCACCGTCGAGCCGGCGGGCACGTGCGTGTAGGTCCAGAGCGTCTGCGCGTCGCCCGGTGCGCGCGTGTCGTCGAGCACCGACGGCTGCGACACCAGCACGTACGGCTCGGCGGCGTGCCGCCCGTGGGCGACCTCGTTCTCGGCCAGGGCGATGTCGCGTCGCGTGCCGCCCAGATGCACCGTCCCCGCCTGCGCCACGCGGGGATCGGCCCAGGGAACCGGACCCGACAGCGCGAAGTCGACCTTGGCGGCGGCATTGCCGTAGCGGAACGCGTGCAGCGCGCGTCGGTAGCGCGGCGGCAGGTCGTCACCGGCCCAGCGCAGCAGTGCACGCGGCGTGACGTCCATCACCGTCGCGCGGGCAGCCGGGAGCTCCCGCAGCGACGTCACCTCGTGGTCGGTGATCACTTCGCCGCCGTGGGCGACGATGTCGGCGATCATCGCGTCGACGATCGCCTGGCTGCCGCCACGGGGGATCGGCCAGCCGCCCGCATGCGCGTGGGCCTGCAGCGCCAAGCCCGCCCCCGCGCCCACGAGCGAGGGCTGGTGCACGATGGCGTGCGCCGACACCCCGGTGATCATCGCCGGCGCGGTCTCATCCGAGAATCGTGCGTTCCACAGCGGCGTCCCCTGCTCGGCGGTGCGCAGGGTGAAGAGGGCAGCCGTCAGTGGGTGCTTCGGGATGCCGACCAGGTTCGACCCCGTGAACTGCGCGATCTCGAGCGAGCGGGCCGCGAGCGGAGCGAACAGGCGCCGGTACGCCTGCCCGTCGCGGCCGAGTTCGGCGGCGGTCCGGTCGATGTCGCGGTAGGCGATCCCGGCGCGACCGGGCAGAGGGTGGGCGAACGACACCTGCGGCGTCAGCAGCTCGATGCGCCGGCTCAGCTCGAACGCGCGGAAGAACGGCGATGCCAGGGCGAGCGGGTGCACTGCGGAGCACCCGTCGTGGCGGAACCCCGGCAGGGTGAGCTCCTGGGTGCGCGCGCCGCCCCCCGCCTGCGATGCCCGCTCGTAGACGCGCACCGCCAGTCCCGCCCGAGCCAGCGTGACCGCCGCGGCCAGCCCGTTGGGGCCGGCGCCGACGATGATGGCGTCGAGCCCGCTCATCCGGCGCGATCCGCGCTCGTCTCGGTCGACGCGGCGGTCTGCGCGTCCGCCGCGTCGTCCGCGCGGTCATCGCCCGCGGCCGCGCCGGCCGCGTCTGCGTCCGGAACGTCCACCGTTGCGGGCTCGTGCGCACCCTTCTCGGCTTCGTCGGCCGCGGCGACGTCGGCGTGCGCCTCCTGCCCGGCGGGCGCGTCGGAGGCTTCCGGGGCGTCGGGGCGCAGCGTCTGTGCGCCCTCATCGCGCTCGCGCCGCCGCCCCTCCGCGAGGAAGGCCAGCCGGCGCAGCGTCTCGCGGTTGCGCAGTCGCATCATCGGCGCCCACAGGGCACGCGGCAGCGCCAGCGTCGGGCCCGCGACGGGCTCCTCGCCGATGCGCACGACGCACCCCTCATCGTGGGGGCGCACCTCGATCGCGACGACGGCGCGCCCGATGGGGCCGCCTTTCGCCCGCAGGCGCACGCGCTGCGGCGGCGACCAATCCACGACCTCGGTCTCGTCGTCGATCAGCACCGGCCACACCCCGAACGAATGGTGGATCTTCGAGCCCTGCCGGGGCCACTCGGAGGACACCGCCCGCATGCGCGCGGCTCCCACCACCCAGACCGGGTAGAGCCACCCGTCCGAGAGCGTCGCGAAGACGTCGTCGGGCGTGCAGCGCATCACGCGTGCGATTCCGGATGCCATGCGGGGCTCCCCCCATCGGTTCTGCCGTCGTCGGTGTCCCGATCGTAGGCGAGAGCACACGACGGATGCCGGGGGGTTGCGCCCGCCGCCCGCACCTGCTCAGCTCGCCGGGACGAGCACCAGCTCATGCGTCGCCGCGTCGCGCACCGCGTCATCGCTGAATCGCCACGGGGTCATCTGGGCCCGTTGCCACGTCTCGGTCTGGTCGGTGTAGTTCGGGTGGAAGGCGTGCCCGCTCGTGCCGGTGAGGTGGTTCCAGCGCGAGGCGTCAAGGTCCGAGAGGTCCACGACCATGCGCATCGACGGCACCGTCACGGTCTCGAAACTCCCGCTGCCGAGCACCCAGCCGCTGGCATCCACCACCGACGCTCCGCCGCCGACCGGATACGGGCCCCGGTTGAACAGCCACTCGATCGGTGCGATGCCCGAGGTCCCGAAGGTGTCGTTGGTCAACGTGAGCGCGTGCAGGTCGCCCCACTCCCACTGCGCGGGGTCATCGCCCTGCAGCTCCGACAGGCGTTCGGCGGCGTCCTGCGCGGTGCGCTCCAGCATGTCGCGCTGGCCATCGACGCCCAGGCCCGGATTGGTCCACCAGGGGTCGGACGGATCCTCCAGCAGTCGGTCCGCGACGAGGAACATCCGCGATTGGCTGCCCGCCGGCACCTCTGTGTCGCGTTCCTCGACGAAGATGTTCGCGACCAGTTCGTCCCAGAGCACGTTGGCGTATGCCGCGGCCGGGGAGTCGGCGGAGTTCTGCGTGTCCCAGTCCTGCAGCAGCGCCAGTGCGGCATCCGTCTTCTCGTCCCCGGTCTGCAGGTCGGCGTAGGCGGCGGCGAGGCGCTTGCCCATCCAGAACTGGGCGTCGGCCTGGATGTCACGCATGTCGTCGGCGGTCAGTGGACCGGCGGCGGCTTTCTGCTCGATGAGCTCGGTGATGCGTGCCGCTCGCCACCCGTAGTCCCAGTCCCCGGTGAGGAAGTAGGGGTACTCCTCGTCGACGACGGCGTTGTTGGCCGTGACGATGTATCCCTCGTCGGGGTTGTAGACCACGGGGAGCTCGTCGAACGGGATCATGCCCTGCCAGTCGTAGGCCGAGTCCCAGCCGGGCTGGGGGAGCGACCCGTCACCGTCACCGCGGATGGGCAGGCGCCCGGGCGTCTGGTACCCGATGTTGCCCTCCCGGTCGGCGTAGACCAGGTTCTGCGCGGGTACGTCGAACAGCGCCGCCGCCTGTCGGAACTCGGCGAAGTCGGTCGCACGGTCAAGGGCGAAGATGGATGCCGCGGTGGACCCCGGTTCCAGCGCCGTCCACCGCAGGCTGACCGCGTACTCGGCCTCTCCCGTCGGCTCGTCCGCCGTTCCGGTTTCGGTCACCGGATCGTCGGCGATCGCGGTGAAGTCCCCGGTCAGCCCCGAGACGATGGGCCCGTGGACGGTGGAGCGGATCTCGAGGGTCACGGGGTCGCCGCCGGCCACCTCGACGGTCTCGGTGCGCGTCTGAAGCGGCACCAGCGCGCCGTCCCGCCAGTACTGGTCGCCCTCCACCTTCTCGACGTACAAGTCGGTGACGTCGCTGGTGAGGTTGGTGAAGCCCCACGCGATGTCGCGGTTGTGCCCGATGATGACCCCGGGGACGCCCGAGAACCCGAATCCGGCGACATCGAAGGGACACGCCGCCGACACGTCGCGGCACCGCAGATGACTCTGGTGCCAGACGCTCGGAAGCGAGGCGCCCAGATGCGGGTCATTGGCCAGCAGTGGCATGCCCGATTCGGTCAGGTCGCCGGAGACCACCCACGAGTTCGAGCCGATGCCTTCTCCGGCGTCGCCGAGCAGCAGGGCCGCGGCCTCGATGACCCCGTCGACTTCGACCCAGTCGATCGACGCGTTCGCGGCATCCGCTTCGGCATCCGCCGGGGCCTCCGTGGGCGGTGCAAGGGGTGCGTCGGGTGTGATCGTCGGGACGATGACGGGGTTGCGCTCGTACGGGTACGCCGGGAACAGCGCCGCCACTTCGTCGGCGGGGTGATCGCGCGCCATGAGCGCGCGGTCGGTCTCGACCTCGATGTTGCTGCGCAGGTCCCACGCCATCGCCTTCAGCCATGCGATGGAGTCCACCGCCGTCCAGGCCTCGATGCGGTAGTCAGCGTTCTGCAGTCCCAGCACGGCGTACTCGAACGATGCCGCGGCGCCGTCGTGGTCGGCGAGGTAGGCGTTCACTCCGTCGGCGTAGGCCTCGTAGTAGTCGCGCGTCGTCTCGTCGAGGGCGGTCAGCTCCTGCTCGGCGATCTCGTGCCAGCCGAGGGTGCGCAGGAACAGGTCGGTCTGCAGCTGGCTCTCGCCGAACAGCTCCGACAGGCGCCCGGCGGTCAAGTGGCGGCGGAAGTCCATCTCCCAGAAGCGGTCCTGCGCGTGCACGTAGCCCTGTGCGAAGAAGAGGTCGCCCGGTGCGTCGGCGACGATGGTGGGGACTCCCAGCTCGTCGCGCAGCACCTGCACCTCACCGTCCAGGCCTGCGACGGCGACAGTGCCCTCCAGCTGCGGGAACGAGCGCTGAATCGTCCACACCACGGTGCCCGCGGCGATGAGGGCGACCACCACGATCGCGGCGACCACGCCGAACAGCCACATGCCGACGGTGCGGCCCACCGAGCGGTGTCGTCGCCCACCCGCAGCTTCGGCTTCGGCCGCGCGCAGGCCGTACGGATCGTCATCGGTCGTCGTGGCACCGCGAGTCGTCATCGAGCATCCCCCAGTCCTGCCGTGGATCCCCTTCGAACACGGCGCCTCAGCATGCTATCCCGACTCGGCGCGCGTCCTGCTCCACCGGTTGCGGCCGGGGGAGCAGGGGTCGCTCAGTCGGCGCCGAAGTCGAAGGATGCCGACTCCGACGCCTCGTCGACGGCCTCTGCCAGACCTTCCCGCTCGGCCGAGTAGCGGTCGGCGTGCTCGGTGATCTCGTCCGCACCACCGCGCTCGAGCTTTCCGACCAGTTCGCCGGTGGCGCCGCCGATGAGACCCATGCTGGCGTACTGCTCGAGACGCGAGCGCGAGTCGGCGATGTCGAGATTGCGCATCGTGAGCTGGCCGATGCGGTCGGTGGGGCCGAACGCGGCGTCGCCGACGCGCTCCATCGACAGTTTCTCGGGGTGGTAGGACATCGCCGAGCCTGTGGTGTCGAGCACGGTGTAGTCCTCGCCGCGGCGCAGGCGAAGGGTGACCGAGCCGCTGATGGCGGA
>NZ_JANJFJ010000169.1:0-9407 GCF_024626565.1 Microbacterium sp. zg.Y909 | reverse complement strand
AGCGGATCACGTCGGTGACGGTCGACGGCCAGCCCATCGATCCGGCGGCGGAGTACCGCATCGGCACGTTCTCGTTCCTGGCCAGCGGCGGTGACAACTTCCGCGTCTTCACCGAGGGCACCGGGTACGTCGACACCGGTCTGCTCGACTACGAGGCGTGGGTCGACTACATCGCCGACAACTCCCCTCTTGCCCCCTCGTACGCCAAGCAGGCCGTGCAGGTCAGCGGGGTGCCCGAGACGGTCGAGGCCGGCGCGCAGGTGCAGTTCTCGCTGGCGGGGCTGAACCTCACCAGTCGCGGCGCCCCCGAGAACACCACGCTGTCGGTCGCTCTCGGCGACACGGTGCTGGGTGAGGTGCCCGTCACCGCCGGCGCCGCGACGGTCTCTGTCACGCTGCCGGCCGGGGTCGCTGCGGGCGCTGCGGCGCTCACGTTGACGGCCCAGCCCTCGGGCACCGTCGTCACGGTGCCGATCGAGGTGGCGGCGAGCACCGTCGAGAAGGCGCAGACCAGCACCCGCCTCGTGGCGCTGCTGCCGGTGCACATCAACCGTTTCCTGCCCACGACGCTCGTCGCGTACGTGCAGCAGAGCGGGGCACGGGCCGACGGCACAGTCGAGTTCCGCGAGGGTGGACCCGATGGCGCCGTCATCGGCACAGCTCCCGTGCGCGGCGGACTGGCGTCGCTGCGGCTGGGCACGCTCACCCGCGGCAGCCACTCGTACACGGCCGTCTTCGTCCCCCGGGATGCCGAGACCGTGGCCGGGTCGGAGAGTGCGCCGGTGAAGGTGCGCGCCATCGGCTGACGATGTGCTGGGCGTCCGGCTGGAGCTGCGTGCTCCCCCGGGCGCCCGGCTCGTAGGGTGGACCCATGACGGTGCAGGTGGTGCTGGTCCACGGGATCCGCACGTCGGCGACGATGTGGCGAGCCCAGGTGGAGCACCTGGCTGCCCGTGGCATCCCCGTCCAAGCGCTGGATCTGCCGGGACACGGCACGCGCATGGCCGAGACGTTCACGTTAGAGGGTGCGTTCGCGGCGATCGACGAGGCGGTGCGGGAAGCCGCGACCCGCGGTCCCGTGCTGCTGGTGGGCCACTCGATGGGCGGGCTGATCTGCACCGAGTACGTCGGTCGCGAGGACCGGCCGCCGGTCGCCGGCTTCATCGGCGCCTCGTGCACCTCGGTGCCGCGCGGCGTGGGGTTGACCGCGTACCGGCTGATCGCGCGCGGATTCGACGCGCTGCCGAGTCACGGCATCTGGTTCACAAAGCGGATGCTGGCACGCACGCTGCCGCCCGAAACGCGGGAGGACTTCGGGGCGGGCGGATACGCGTTCACCGCCCAGGACGTTGCGCTGCGGAGCCTGTCGGTCCTGGACCTGCTGGCGGCCCTGCGGCGCATCGACGTGCCCACGTGGTTCGTCAACGGCCAGTACGACCAGCTGCGGGTGAACGAACGGCTGTTCTGCCGGCTCGTGCCGCAGGCGGAACTCATCGTCGTGCCCCGGACCACCCACCTGGTGACCGCCATGCGTCCCGCGGTGTTCAACGCCGTGCTCGACCTCTCCGTCGCGACGCTCGAGCACGAGGTGGCGCCGTCGGGTCGAGTCGTCTGAGCCTGCTAGACTCTGTAGTCGGCTTGCGTGTGGGTTTCCTCCTCACACGACTGCCGGGGGCACCCCTCTACTGCCGCTCGGCATTTCCTATCACTCCGAACGAAAGATACGTCGACGTGGCGAACATCAAGTCGCAGATCAAGCGCAACAAGACCAACGAGAAGGCCCGCGAGCGCAACAAGGCCGTCAAGAGCGAGCTTCGCACCGAGGTGCGTCGCACCCGCGAGGCCATCGCCGCCGGCGACAAGGCCGCAGCCGAGAAGGCCCTCATCAAGGCGGCCAAGAAGCTCGACAAGGCCGTCAGCAAGGGCGTCATCCACGAGAACCAGGCGGCGAACCGCAAGTCGGCCATCGCCAAGCAGGTTGCCGCGCTCTGACACGCAGCTGAACGTCAAGGCCCGTCCCCGCGTGGGGCGGGCCTTCGTCGTTGGTCGGAACTCCTCAAGACGGCGCGGGTCCGACGCTGTTCGGGCGGTCTGGGGCCCGTCCGTGCTCGTCCTCGAGGAGTTGCGGGCGGGGGCGCGCGCGGTGGGGGCGCGCGCGGCCGTCGCACGGCCCGCGCCCACGGGCTCACCAGGGCCGCCACGGGGGATCGCCGCCGCCGTCGCGAGCGAGACACGCGGGACACGAACGCCGACGCACCCGCTCAGGTGGCAGATGTTGCGGCATCCATGGGCCGTCGCTGACCACCACTGCCACACGAAGCGGCGGTGCCCGGCTCCAGGTGTCGGGATGCCGCGGTCAGCCGCCGAACGGCTGCCGGGTGGCGATGACGGTGACGAGGCGCTCCAGCGCGAACACGGGGTCGCGGGAGCCACCCTTGACCTCGGCATCGGCCCGCGCGGCCGCCTGGATCGCCATGCCGAGCGAGGATTCGTTCCAGCCCATCAGATCCCGGCGCGCGCGATCGACCTGCCAGTCCTTCAGCCCCAGGCGGCCCGCGAGCGCGCCGGAGGGCTCGCGGTGTCCGGCGACCTTGGCCATCGTGCGCAGCTTCATCGCGATGGCGGCGACCATCGGCACCGGGTCTGAGCCGGATGCCAGCGCCTGGCGCAGCGCCAGCAGCGCATCACCGTAACGGCCGGCGATGGCGGTGTCGGCCACGGTGAAGGCCGACGTCTCGACTCGGCCGCCGTAGTAGCGGGTGACGGTCGCCTCGGTGACGTCGTCGGGGACGTCCACGATGAGCTGCTGGCATGCGGCGGCGAGCTCGGTCAGGTCGTCGGCGAACGCAGACACCAGCGCGCGTAGGGCGGCCGGGGCGATGCGCTTTCCGGCGGCGGAGAACTCCCCCGCGGCGAAGTCGTACCGGTCGCTGTCGCGCTTGACCGCGGGGCAGGCGATCTCGACGCCGCCGCCGGTGCCGGCGCGGATCGCATCGAGCAGCTTCTTGCCGCGCACGCTCGAGGAGGTGTGGCGCAGCACCACCGTGGCGCCGTCCTGCGGGTGGTCGAGGTACGAGATCGCCTCGGCGAGGAACGTGTCGGAGCACTTCTCCACGCCCGACACGCGCACCAGTCTCGGCTCGCCGAAGAGCGACGGCGACGTGACCCCCAGCAGCGTGCCGGCGGCGTAGTCGTCGGCACGGATGTCGGTGACTTCGAGGCTCGGATCTTCGGCCCGCAGGTAGTCGCGCAGCCCGGCGATGGCGCGCTCAGCGCACACCTCTTCAGGACCGGAGACGAGCACGATGGGAGCGGGCTGCGGCTTGCGCCAAGACAGCTGCGGGATCTTGCTCGCCGCGGCCTTGCCGGCGGGCTTGCGCGCAGCGGGTCTGCGCGCGGGAGGTGCCATGTCTCCAGCCTATCCCGGGGTGCCGACGTCGACGCCCGGCGGAGCGCGCTCGCGCCACACGGTCAAGCCATCCGCGCCGGCGGAGGAGATCACCAGGATGCCGTCGCGATCCGTGCGCGCGATGGTCGCTCCCACCTCCACGAGCAGGTCGAGGATTTCGCCGCGCGGATGACCGTAGTCGTTGTCGACGCCGACGGTGACCAGCGCCACCGCGGGCTGCAGCATGCGGTACAGCCGCTGGGCCTGGTCGGCACTGCCGTGGTGGGCGACTTTGATGACGGCATAGCCCGCGGCGAGCCGCCCCGACGCGGCCAGGGCCTCTTGCGGCGAGGCAGACAGATCGCCCAGGAAGAGTGCCGCGGGCACCCCGCCGCCCGAGACATCGACGACCACCGAGGCGTCGTTCCCGGCGGGGAACGCCGCCGACCCGGCGTTCGGCCACAGCACGCGCCAGCGGGCGTCACCGAGTGCCCCCGAGACACCCGCGGTGCCTTCGACCCGGCGCGCCCCGCCCGCCTCGAGCTGTCGGAGGGCGGTGTGCGCCGCCGCATCCGCGGGTGGTCCATGCACCACGAGGTCGACGCGGCCGGCCACCGCTTCCAGGCCGCCCACGTGATCGGCATCGAAATGCGTCAGCACGAGCAGAGCGATGCGACGGATGCCGAAACGGCGCAGACACTCTTCCAGCGCCGCCGGGTCGGGCCCGGTGTCGATGAGGGCGACCGCCACTCCCGAGCGCACCAGCACCGCATCCCCCTGGCCGACATCGCACGCGGCGATCGACCACCCGGTGGGCACCGTCGCCGGGGCGATCGCCGTCGACAGCAGGGCGGCCCCTGCGCCTGCCCCGGCGAGCATCGCCAGCATCACGGCGCTGGCGGCGCGCGCCCGCCGCCAGGCGCGCGTCGGCGCGCCGGCTGCGCACACGACTGCCACCGCCGCGCCCACCGCGGCAAGGGCGACGACTCCCCGCACGCCCTCGGGCCACGGCACGGTCGCGCCCGGCAGGCCCGCCACGGTGAGGGCGGTACCCGCGATCCAGGCGGCGGGGAGCCAAGCCGCTGCCGTCAGCCCGGCCTGCAGCACGGGGATCGGCGCGGCCAGACATGCGGCGAGGCCCACGACGGTCGCGACAGGCGCGGCGGGGGCCGCGAGCAGGTTCGCCGCGACGCCGTACAGCGCGACGGACGGCTCCACGATGATGAGCAGCGGCCCGCAGGCGAGCTGTGCGGCCAGCGGTACGGCCAGGGTCAGCGCGAGGGGGCGTGGCATCCGTCTACCGATGCCGTCGGCCAGTGGACCGGAGAGCAGCAGAAGCGACCCGGTTGCCGCCACCGACAGCGTGAAGCCGATCTCAGCGGCGATCCAGGGGTCGGCGACCAGCAGCGCGACCACCGCGAGGCACAGCACCGAAAGACCGGCGCCGACCCGCCCGAGCAGCACGCCCAGCATCGCGATCGAGGCCATCGCCGCCGCGCGCACGACGCTGGGCTCGGGTGTCACGAGAACGACGAATCCGGCGAGGACCGCCAGCCCGCAGGCGACCCTGACGCCGCGGCGGGCCCCGCAGAGCGCGGCGACGGCGAAGGCGATCCCGACCACCAGCGCGCAGTTCGCCCCCGAGACCGCGGTCAGGTGCGACAGCGAAGACGCCTTCATCGCGGCATCCAGATCATCCGAGACGGCTGATGTATCACCGACGGCGAGGCCGGGGACGAGCCCGCCACCCGGGTGCGGCAAGCCGTGGGTGGATGCCACGAGTCGCTCGCGCAGGTGCGCGGTCGCGGCGAAGGCGCCCACGGGCCCCGTCTGCACGGTGAGCCCGCCGGTCGCGCGGACGACCAGCACGGCCCGCTCCCCCGGGTGCGATGCGAACGCCGTGCCTACCGCCTCGACGCGGGCGCCGGGGGCGAGGTCGCCGGGAGCGTCCACGTCTTCGGGCGCCACGCGCACCGCCACCGGCAGGGACGTCACGTGCACGGTGGGCCCGATCACGACCCGGTCGGCAACGGCGTCGAAACCCAGTCCCAGCGCGGACGGCTCCACCTTGCCGGTGACGACGGCCGTAACGCTCAGCGCGCGGCCGCCGTCCACATCGAGATGCTCCACGGACCGGCCGGGCTGCGCGAGGGCCAGGTGCGACAGCACCGCGCCGGCCGCGGCGCACGCGATCACCGCCGCAGCGAACCCGGTGCGGACGGAAGGCCGCCGAGTGCTGCACGTCAGCCCCAGTGCCGCGAGACACAGCACCCACGCGGTGATCGCCGCGACGGGGGTCGCCTCGACATGCACGGCGCCCACCAGCGCCGCCGCCCAGGCGCCGCCGACGGCGGGCACCAGCCGCAGGTCGCGTCGTCGCGCGCGGCGCAGGCTCACACCGTCACCAGATCCCGCAGCGACGCGAGCATCTTGTCGCCGATGCCGGGCACCGCCAGCAGATCGTCGACACTGGTGAACCGCCCGTTCTCGTCGCGCCAGTCGATGATGCGCTGGGCCAGTGCCGGCCCGATGCGCGGCAGGGTGTCGAGCGCCGCCAGATCCGCGGTGTTGAGGTTGACCTTGCCGCCGTCGGCGCCCGGTGGGCCGCCAGGAGCGGATCCCGGCGCGGCCACCGGCGCGGTGGGGGCCTCGCCGATCAGGGGCACGCGAAGCTGTTCTCCATCGCCGATGACCCGCGCGAGGTTGATCGCGCCCTGGTCCGCGCCCTCGGTGAGCCCGCCGGCGGCCGCCACCGCATCGACCACGCGTGCACCCTCGGCCAGTCGGTACAGCCCCGGAGACGCCACCGCGCCGAACACGTGCACGTACACCTCCGCGGCCGGCACGGTTGCGCCGGGCGTGGCCTGGGTCTCTGCGATCGTGACGGACTCGACCGGTACCGACGACGTGCGCACGATGCCGATGGCGACGGTCACCGCCAGCGCCGCGATCACGACGACCGTCACTGCGCCGACGCCGAGGCGCCGACGGGCGGGCGGTGCGGAAGGATCGCCGGTCACTCCGTCACGTTAGGTGTGGCGACCCCTGCCGCATCCGCCGCACGGCTGCATCCGTGGAGGCGGTGGCTGTGGCGGCGGCGGTGGAGGAGACGGCGGTGGCTGTCAGCGCGGCGGCGCCTTGCCGCCCGGTCGCGACACACGTGCGAAACGCGGGCGTCACCCCGGCGTCGTGATCCTCTGGGATCCTGCCTGTACCCACAACCGGAGGCCACGATGCACCAGCGCCCCGCAGCCATGTTGCTGCACGTCCGCGACGAGAGGCCCCACGCTCCCGACTCCCAGCGGCAGCTGAACGTGCTCAACGACGCCACCGTGCGAGCGGTGAACGCGCTCGGCTGGACAGCCGAGCTGGTCGCCGCAGCCGAGGTGGATGAGCAGTCGGTTCTCGAGCGAGCACAGCGGGTGGACGTCGTCGTCGTGCTCGGTGGTGAGGACGTGGACCCCGGGTTCTACGGCGGGGCGCGGGACTATCCGGGATCCGGCCTGCACGAGCCCGTGGCGGACCGCGTCACCATCGCCGTGATCCGGGATGCCGTCGAGCGCAGCACGCCGCTCCTCGGCATCTGCCGCGGGCTGCAGCTGATCAACGTGGCTCTGGGCGGCACGCTCGTGCCCGACATGCACGGGCACCGCTCCGCGGAGGGCGACCCCTTCGTCGCCACCCCGGTGATCGCGCAGGGTGAGAGCGCCGTAGGGTCCCTCGCGGAGACCGGACCGGTGCTGTGCACCCACCACCAGGCGATCGACGAGCTCGCGCCGGGACTGCGCGTGCTGGTGCGTGCCGTCGACGGCGTCGTCGAGGCCGTCGCTCACGAATCGGCGCCGGCAGTGGGCGTGCAGTGGCATCCCGAGCACCCCGACACCGCGTCGACGCAGGTCGGTGCGCTGCTGCGTCATGTGACGGGTCGGGGCACCCTGTGAAGCTGAGCGCGCTGCGGGTCAGCGGGTGCTGAAGCTGACCACCTTCGGGGGCCGCACCACCGCGCGCGTGATCTCGCGGCCGGCGAGAGAACGCACAATGCGCTCGTCACCGCGCGCGAGCGCCTCGAGCTCGGCGGCCTCGATGCGGGCGGGGACCTCGAGGGTCGCCCGCACCTTGCCGTCGATCTGGACCGCCACCTTGACGGTGTCCTCGACGAGAAGCGTCGGGTCGGCCTGCCGCCACGGTGCGAGCCCGATCGACGGCTGGTAGCCGAGGATCTCCCACATCTCCTCCGCGGTGTGCGGCGCGAACAGGTCGAGCACCAGCGCAGTCACCTCGGCCGCCTCGCGCACGGCGGGGTCGGCCGCGCCCGCTCCGCTGTCGATGACCTTGCGGGTGGCGTTGACGAGCTCCATGAGTCGAGCGACGACGACGTTGAACTTCGTCTGCTCGACCAGCCCCGGCGCATCGGCCAGCAGCCGGTGCGTGATGCGGCGGAGCGCCGTGTCGCCATCGGCCCAGACCACGTCGGGACGGCTGGTGACGTCGCCCGCCACGCGCAGTGCACGCGCCAGGAACTTCGCCGCGCCCACCGTGGAGACGTCGGCCCAGTCCTTGTCGTCCTCAACGGGACCCGCGAAAGCGAGACCCACGCGCAGGGCGTCGGCGCCGTGCGCCTCGAGTTCCTCCTGGAAGAGCACCAGGTTTCCCTTGCTCTTGGACATCTTCGCGCCGTCGAGAATCACCATGCCCTGGTTGATCAGGCTCGAGAACGGCTCGGTGAACTCGACATGGCCCATGTCGTACAGCGCCTTGGTGATGAAGCGCGCGTACAGCAGGTGCAGGATGGCGTGCTCGACGCCGCCGATGTAGAAGTCGACGGGACCCCAGCGGTCCGCCTCGCGCTGCGAGAACGCCTGCGTGCTGTCGCCGGGCGAGAGGAAGCGCAGGAAGTACCACGAGCTGTCGACGAAGGTGTCCATCGTGTCGGCGTCGCGCCGGGCGGGCTCACCCGTCTCGGGGTCGACGGTGGTCACCCAGTCGGTCGCCGCACCCAGCGGCGAGGATCCCTTGGGCGTGAGGTCCAGTCCCTCGCGCGACGGCAGCTCGACGGGCAGCTGGTCGTCGGGCACCGGCACGATGCGACCGTCCGCGGTGTGGATCATCGGGATCGGCGTGCCCCAGAACCGCTGGCGGGAGATCAGCCAATCGCGCAGGCGATACGTCTTCGACGCGCGGCCGGTGCCGGATGCCTCGAGCAGCTCGATCGCGCGCGCGATCGCGTTGCGCTTGCTCAGACCGTCGAGCGGCCCGGAGTTGATCATGCGCCCTTCGCCGGTGAGCGCGATGCCGGTCTTGGCGGGGTCGGTGTCGTCGGCATCCGTGCCCGGATCGATCGGCACACCCTCATCGTCCAGCTCGATCACCGGAATCGCGCCGGTGACCGGGGCGCTGGTGTCGACGACCACCCGCACGGGCAGGTCGAACGCGCGGGCGAAGTCCAGGTCGCGCTGGTCGTGCGCCGGCACCGCCATGACGGCGCCGTGGCCGTAGTCGGCCAGCACATAGTCGGCGGCCCAGATGGGCAGTCGCTCGCCGTTGATCGGGTTGATCGCGTAGCGGTCGAGGAAGACGCCGGTCTTCGGGCGGTCGGTGGCCTGCCGATCGATGTCGGTCGCCTTCTGCACGCCCTCGAGGTAGTCCTGGAACCGCATGCGCACCTCGGCCGACGCGCCGGCCGCGAGCTCGGCGGCGAGGTCGGAGTCAGGTGCCACGACGAAGAAGGTCGCGCCGTGCAGCGTGTCGGGGCGGGTGGAGAAGACGGTGACCTTCTCGGCGCGGCCTTCGATCTCGAAGTCGATGTCGGCACCGACCGAGCGGCCGATCCAGTTGCGCTGCATCTGCAGCACCTTGTGCGGCCAGAACCCTTCGAGCTGGTTCAGGTCGTCGAGCAGCCGGTCGGCGTAGTCGGTGATGCGGAAGTACCACTGGGTGAGCTTCTTCTTGACGACCTCGGTGCCGCAGCGCTCGCACCGGCCGTCGACGACCTGCTCGTTGGCCAGCACCGTCTGGTCCT
>NZ_JANJFJ010000168.1:0-9435 GCF_024626565.1 Microbacterium sp. zg.Y909 | reverse complement strand
CCGACGACGACCGGGTGAAAGAGGTCGCCGAGGCGGGCCTGGCCGCGGGGCTCGGCTGGGGCACCACGATCGCGGGGCTGCTGATCCTGGCGCTCGCCCCGGTGCTGGGCCAGCAGGCCGATGCGGCCGGACGCCAGAAGCTGTGGCTCGGAATCGGCACCGGCGGTCTCGTCATGAGCATGGCGCTGCTGTGGTTCGTGGAGCCGGCCCCCGCGCTGTTCTGGCTGGGCGTGGCGCTCATCTCCGCAGGCACCGTGTTCAGCGAGATCGCCGGCGTCAATTACAACGCCATGCTCATCGGCATCGCGACGCCGCGAAACATCGGGCGCATCTCGGGTCTCGGCTGGGGCTTCGGCTACCTGGGCGGCATCGTGGCCCTGATCCTCGTCGTCGTCTTCTACATGTCGGACTGGTTCGGCCTGAGCGAGGACGGTGGACTGCCCTTCCGCATCATCGCGGTGGGCTGCGCCCTGTGGACCCTCGCCTTCTCGATCCCGATCTTCCTGAGCGTGCCCGAGCCGTCGGCCGGCCGACCTGAGCGACGCGTCGGCCTGCTGCGCGGTTACGGCCTGCTCGTGCGCGATGTCATGGGCCTGTACCGCTCGCCGCAGTCGCGGCCGACCTTCTGGTTCCTGCTGTCCAGCGCGGTCTTCCGCGACGGTCTCAGCGGGGTCTTCACGTTCGGCGCCATCATCGCAGGCAGCGTCTTCGGTTTCGAATTCCTCGACCTCGTGATCTTCGGCATCGCGGCAAACGTCGTCGCCGGCGTCTCGACCCTCATCGTCGGGCGCTTCGACGACCTCTTCGGACCCAAGACGGTCATCCTCTGGTCGTTGAGCGCGATGGTGCTCATGGCGACGGCGGTCTTCGCGCTGGTGGATGCCGGAACGATCGTCTTCTGGATCGGGGGCCTGGCACTGTGCGCCTGCGTCGGCCCGGCGCAGTCGGCATCCCGGTCGTTCCTCGCTCGCCTGACCCCCGCCGGACGCGAAGGTGAGATCTTCGGCCTGTATGCCACCACGGGCCGCGCTGCGGGCTGGATGACGTCGCTGCTGTGGGCGACCCTGATCACCCTCACCGGCATGACGGCCTTCGGCATCCTCGGGATCGCCTTCGTGCTGCTGCTCGGCTTCGTCCTGCTGCTGCCGGTGAAGGCGCCGCCTCGCGCAGGGTGAGGCAGCTCAGCCCTGACGGGGACGACTCTGCGCCGGCAGCGCGACGGCCAGCACAGCGGATGAGCGTTGAGCGTCCGCACCCGCGCGATTGCGGGGCCGGCGCCAGATGTGGCAAAAAGCGCGTGGCGGGCGCGCCCGGGGCCGTCAGGCCCCGGGCGACCCGAGGTCGCGTGCGCCGACGTCGGTGCGGTGGAAGTTGAGGGACGATCGCGACGCCGTCGGGCCCCGCTGGCCCTGGTACCGGTTGCCATAGGGTCCCGAACCGTACGGGTTCTCCGCCGCCGAAGACAGCCGGAAGAAGCAGAGCTGGCCGATCTTCATGCCCGGCCACAGCTTGATCGGGAGGGTCGCGACGTTGGACAGCTCCAGGGTCACGTGACCGGTGAATCCTGGGTCGATGAACCCCGCGGTGGAGTGGGTCAGAAGGCCGAGGCGGCCGAGGGAGGACTTCCCCTCGAGGCGGGCGGCGACGTCATCGGGCAGGGTCACCTGCTCGAAGGTGGCGCCGAGGGCGAATTCGCCCGGATGCAGGATGAAAGGCTCGTTCGGGTCGACCTCGATGAGGCGGGTCAGCTCGGGCTGATCCTCGGCCGGGTCGATGAACGGGTACTTGTGGTTGTCGAACAGGCGGAAGTAGCGGTCCAGCCGCACGTCGACGCTGGAAGGCTGCACCATCTCCGGCATCCAGGGGTCGAGGCCGATACGGCCTTCGTCGATCTCGAGTCGGATGTCGCGGTCGCTCAGCAGCACGCGCCCAGCCTATCGGCGCGAGCACGCAGTTGCCTTTGCTAAGCTGACCCCGCGTCGCCTTGGCGATGCACGGGGCTGTAGTTCAATGGCAGAACTTCTGCTTCCCAAGCAGATAGCGCGGGTTCGATTCCCGTCAGCCCCTCCAAATGTCACTTCCAGAGGTAACCCGGACTTTCCAGAGGTAACCCGGACTGGAGATTCCTGTCACTTCCAGACCCAGTCCGGACTTTCCAGAGGTATCCGTCGGAGCCTCGAGGCAACGAGAACCAACGATCCGACTTGCGGCCGCGACGGAGATCGACGGCGGAATCAGCCGGGCAGCCGCATGAACGCTGCCCGCAACGGCCGCGCCACGGCCCCCATCGTGATGTGAGACCCCAGCGTCATCGACTTCGAGTGATGAAGGTCAGCCACACCGCGCACGGAAGAGAGGGAGCGCTCCACGACCGGACCACCGGAAGCAGGGCATGTCCCACCCCCGCCGATACGCTGGCCATGTGAACCGCCGTAGCCTCACCGCGACCGTCGTCCTGGCCGCCCTCACCCTCACCGGGTGCGCAGCTGCGGCCCCCGAGGAGGATCCGGCGACACCGCCGTCTCCCGCCGTCGAACAGCCCCAGGAGCCACCCACCCCGGCTCCGGAACCGGCCCCGAGCGCCCCGGCGTGGCCGGAGTCCGCGGTCGCGCCCGAATGCGAGGACCTCCTCAGCCTCGACTGGGTGACCACCAACCTCGACGACCGCGTCGGGGGACCGGACATCGAAACCAGCACCGAACCGTACTGGATCATCGGACCCGCAGCGCAGGAGGCGTACGATGCTTCCCTGTTCCTGACCGGGTGCAGCTGGGGCATCTACCAAACCGACGGCACGTTCCACGTGCACGTGATGGCCACCGCACCCGAAGTGCAGGCGCCCCTGACCGACGCCCTCGCGGCCTCCGACGCCTACCTCGACCGGGATGACGGTTACGTCAGCAGCGACGGCACGAAGGCGATGGTGTACTCCCGAGACGTCACCTACGGAATCGGGATGGGCTACGCACACGCGTTCCACAGCGGATACTGGGTCATCGCCAGCGGCCCACTCCTCCGCCCTGACAGGGCAGCCGAGGTGGCGAACATGGCCCTCGCCGCGATGGTGGACGGGGCCTGACCCGTCAGTGGCGCCAGGAGAATGCGACCAGTTCCCGAGCGTGTCATGAGCCCAGCAGCCGGCACTGACAGAAGCCGACCCTCGAGGTGGCGCCTGTTCTACCGGCGGTGGGCGGCTTCGGTGGCGATGGTGGGCGTTGTCGCGCTCCCGCCAGCGAGCATCCTCAATCTCACGGCTGCGAACTCCCATGTACCGAGCGTCATGGGCTATTTGGGTCTCTGGTTCGTGGTGTGCGGGATGCTCGGGGGTCCGGCAATCGCCATCCAGCGAGCAAGGCGTACGTCACGAGTCCTGGCGCCGGCCCTCGCGGCGGGGTTCGCGCTTGCCGCCGGCCTGATCCTGTGGGTCGCTCTGGAGTTCGTCGACCCTGCCGGCCACGGTCTCTACAGCCTGGCGGTGGCGGCGCCCTTCATCCTCTTCGGCATCTGTGCGGTGACCGCGATTGCAGCCTTCATTCCGACGCGGCATTGGCCGAGAGCGGGAATGGGGGCGGTCGGTATCGCGGCAGCAGTCGTTCTCATAAGCCTCCTCCGGTAGCCCCCGCGCCGACGCACATCTCCCTGCGTGCCCAAAACTCAGGGCCCCGAAGCCTCAGGCGATGCGACCGGCAGTTGAGCCGCCCGCCACTGGATCCGCGACGACCTCGACCGTGCCGGCATCCTCCGTCAGGGCGACCTCGACGGCATCCTGCCCGACGTCCACGCGGTAAGTTCCGGGATACCCCGTCACCTCGACGACACCGTCGGCGTCGGCGGTGGCCGGCGTCGCGGCCAGCCACCACTCGTCACGGATCAGTCCGCGGAGGGCATCGAACGACGGCTTTCGCGAACCGTCCGCGCGCAGCAGCCCCACCGGGGCGCCGAGCCACGAGCCGTGGTCGGTGATGCCCCAGTACGTGAGCGACTCGACGGCCGGGTGGGCGAAGACCGTGCGGTAGTGACGCACGATCTCGTCGGCTTGCCGTGCCTGACCCTCCGGCGTCGACGGCCACTCGTCGACGACGTAATCGTTGAGGTCCTCGATGTGCGGCGGCATCAGATCGCCGGAAAGAAGCGTCGTCTCGGTCAGCTGCAGCGGCAGCCCGAATCGGGCGAACCGCTCCATCACCTCCCACACCTGCTCCTCGCCCCGGTACCCCTGGTGCATGTGGGTCTGCAGTCCGAGGGCGTCGATCTCGATGCCGGCCTCCAGGCACTCCGAGATGAGCCGCTCGTAGTTCTCCGACAGGTCGAAGTCGTTGAGGACGAGCCGCGCGGCGGGATTGGCCGCGCGGGCCTCCTCGAAGGCCAGCGCGATCATGCCCAGCCGGCCCTTGCGCTGCGCGAGCCGTGTCACGGCGTTGGCCTCGGCGGTGAAGACCGGGAGGATGACCGCCTCGTTGATGGCATCCCACAGGTTGATGACGCCGGCGAATCCGGTCACGATGTCGCGGATGCGTGAGCGGAGAGCCGCCTCGACCTCGTCGTCGTCGAGGGCGAGCAACCACGGCGGGGTGAGGGTGTGCCACACCAGGGGATGCCCTTTGACCGTGACGCCACGCTCGCCGAACCATTCGGCGGTCCGCCGCAGGCGCGCACCGTCGGTGCGGCCGCGCTGGGGCTCATACCCGCGCCAATAGAACGGCAGCGTGACGGTGTTGAAGAGCTCCAGAAAGTCGGCCGCCAGACGCTGGGGGTCAGGCTGCAGGGCGCCGCCGAAGTACTCGATCTCCCGTCCGTCGGGTGACTCGGGTGCGCCGCCGATCCATTCCACGAAGTCGAATCCGATGTTGCCGAACCCGAAGGCGTGGGCGGTCTGCTCGACCGTGGCGGTGGCACCGGCCAGAGGGCGTCCCGACGCGTCGATCAGACGGACGCGGCCGGTGACGCGGCGATCGCGCGGGTCAGGCAGCACCGGCGCATCCCTCCGCACGCGTTCCGGGGGCACCGGGGTACCGGGTCGGCGATATGTTCTCGGCGCTGAGGTCCATCCCCCCATACTGGCTTGCCCGTCGCGACTTCGCCGTCGTGATTCCGGGGAAGCAGCGGAACCGCGCCCGATTCCCCAGCCGGCGTCAGTCGACGCTGAGGTTGAACGCGAGGGCGAGTTCTTCGATCCGCCTGGCCCTGCCGAGCCGGGGCAGATCGCTCCCGTCACGGACGACACCACCCCGCTCGTCGAAGTCGGCGAGGAACCCCCGCGCCCAGGCCACGTCGGACCGGGACGGGCTGAACGATTCGTTCACGACACTCGCCTGCTCGGGGAAGAGGCAGAGCTTGCCCGTCATCCCGTGGGACACCCCGACCGCTGACTGCTCCCGCAGCAGCGAAAGCCCGGGGGTGACGGTGGGTCCGTCGATGGGACCGGGGAGCCCCCCGATGCGGGATGCGACGACAAGCCGCGACCGAGGGTATGCCATCGCGAGATCATCCGCGCTCGCCCCGGTGTCGCGCCGATAGTCGCCGCTGCCGAACGCCAGACGCATGACACCCTCCGCACGCGCGATGGCGACCGCCTCTTCGATCCCCAGCGCGGACTCGATGAGCGCGACGACGGGAACGGTGCTCCCGAGCGCCACGAAGGTCTCCGTGGCGGCAGCCGCCGATTCGACCTTCGCGAGGACGACGCCGCGGAGCCCCGGGGAGCCACGCAACTCCGCGACGTCGTCATCCCAGTGCGGGCTCTCGCGACAGTTGATGCGCACCCAGGCGCTGTTGGCCGATAGCCAGGCCACGACGTCGCGCCGAGCGGCATCCTTGAAGGAGGGGTCAACGGCATCCTCGATGTCGAGGATCACTTCGTCCGCATCGCCCTCGGCCGCGGGGGTGAACCGCTCGACGTCACGCGCCGAGACGAGAAGCCACGAGCGGGCGAGATCGCTGGTCAGGGACGGGGTCGGGCACGTCGCGACGGAGGGAGCGGTCATGGATTCACTCGCCGATCTTCTCTGCGGCAACCGGAGCGGCATTGGTCGCGGGCCCGATCCACACCGTCTTGATGTTGACGAATTCGCGCAGACCGTAGTCGCCGAGCTCACGGCCGTACCCCGACGCCTTGATGCCGCCGAAGGGCAGACGGGCGTCCGAGACGACCATGCCGTTCACGAACACGGCGCCCGCGTCGATGCGACGCGTCAGGGTGCGCGCGAGGTCCAGGTCCTGCGTCCACAGCGAGGCACCGAGCCCGAACTCCGTGTCGTTCGCCAGCTCGACGGCGTGCTCGACGTCGCGCGCGCGGATGATGGCGGCGACGGGACCGAACGTCTCCTCCTCGAACGCGGTGTCCCCCGGCTCGACGTGGTCGATGATCGTCGGCGGATAGAAGTAGCCCGGGCCTTCCAGGGGCGCACCGCCGAGCTTGAGAACCGCGCGTCCGTCCGCGAGAGTGCGGAGCACCTGGTCATGGAGCTCATCACGGAGGTCGCCGCGCGCCAGGGGGCCGATGTGGGTGTCGCCCTCACTCGGATCGCCGACCTTCAGTTCGGATGCGTGCTTGACGAAGGCGGCGACGAACTCGTCGGCCACCGACTCCTCCACGATGAACCGCTTCGCGTTGACGCAGCTCTGCCCCACGTTCGTGAAACGCGCCTTGACGGCCACACTGGCGGCCTGCGCGATGTCTGCCCCGGCGAGCACGATGAAGGGGTCGGATCCACCCAGCTCGAGCACCTGCTTCTTCAGGGCCTTGCCCGCCTGGGATGCGACGATCCTGCCCACCTGCGTGGACCCGGTGAGCGTCACCGCGGCGATGCGGCCGTCCTCGATGAGTCCGGCGACGCGGTGCGACTCGATCAGCACCGTGGTGCAGAGCCCCTCGGGCGCGCCGGCCTTGCGCACAATCTCCTCGACGGCGAGCGCTGACTCGGGCACGTTGTTGGCGTGTTTGAGGAACGGCGCATTACCGGCCGCCAGGGCAGGTGCGGCGAAGCGGAAGAACTGCCAGAACGGGTAGTTCCACGGCATGATCGCGAGCACGACGCCGAGCGGGTCGAACACCACTCCGCTTTCGCTCGCGTTCGACGCGATGGGCTCGTCGGCGAGGAACGTCGGAGCCTGCTCGGCGTAGTAGTCCAGCGTGACGGCGCACTTCTCGATCTCGGCGCGGGCTTCGGTGATGGGCTTGCCCATCTCACGCGTGATGATCTGCGCGTACTCTTCCGCGCCCTCTCGCAGCACCTCGGCGATGCGGGTGAGAAGTGCGGTGCGCTCCTCGACCGGAGTGCGACGCCAGGCGCGCTGCGCGCTGACCGCCGCAGTGAGCTTCTGCTCGACCTGTTCGGCCGTGTGGAGCTCGAAGGTGGCGATGGCCTCTTCCGTTGCCGGGTTGACCGACGTGATGACCATGAATGTGCCTTTCTCGGGGCGGGCGTCAGAGCAGGGGGAACGCGAGGGGGTTCACGCGTCGAACACGATCATCGGCTTGCCGATGGCCCCGCCCGCGAACTCGCGGTAGGCCCGCCCACCCTCGCTCAGGGGATAGCGCGTGCTGATGAGCGCGTCGAGGTCCACGCGGTTGTCGACCATGAAGCGAGCGATGTCGATCTGCTCCGCCTTCGTGAAGGTCCACGAGCCGTAGATCGTGAGCACCTTGCGGATCACCTCACCGCGGATGTCGATGCGGCTCGGCGCACCATTGCCGATGTAGCTGCACTTCCCGAAGTACGAGAGCACCTCGAGCGCCTGCTGGCGCGCGACCTCCGCTCCCGATGTCTCGAGGGATGCCGTTGCGCCCCTACCGCCGGTGACGTCCGCGACCGCGACGACGACGTCGGTCTCCAGCGGGTTGATCGTCACGTCGGCACCGAGTTGGCGGGCGAAGTCGAGCCGCTCGTCAGAGATGTCGACCGCGATCACGCGCGCGCCCATCGCCTTCGCGCTGACGACGCCGCTGACGCCGACCGGCCCCTGGCCGAAGACCGCGACGGTGTCCCTCCCCGAGATGTCCATCTTCTTCAGGCCGTTCCACGCCGTGCCGGTGCCGCAGGCGATCGCCGCGCCCGCCTCGAAGGAGAGCTCCTCGGGAAGGTGCACGAGCGTCCTCGCGGGCACCGAGATGAACTCGGCGTGTCCGCCGTGGGCGCCGGTGCCGTACGTCACCCGGTCGTTCGGGCATGCCTGCTCGAATCCCATCGCGCAGACCTCGCAGAACCCGCACCCCGCGTAGTGGTGCACCATGACCCGGTCACCCACGCGCAGCCCCGGGGGGACCCCCGGTCCGAGTTCGACGACCTCGCCGGCCGGTTCATGGCCGGGGATGATGCCCTTGCTGCCCTCCGCATCGCGGAAACGGGGCAGGTCGCTGCCGCAGATGCCCGACGCACGCACCCGCACGACCGCCTCGCTGGGACCTGCCTGCGGGTCCGGGAAGTCCCGTACCTCCACCGACTCCTCGCCGGTGAACACCAGAGCCTTCATCGTGCACTCCTCACGTCGATGCCGTTCCCGCCTCGCCCGCCGCTCATGCGCCTACGGCGAACGTCGTCGTGACCGACTTCTCGCGGGTGTAGCTGATGATCTCCTCGAGACACGACTCCTTGCCCAGGCCGCTGAGCTTGAAACCGCCGACGGGGATGCCGCGGTCCTTGCGCCCCGACTCGTTGATCCAGACGAAGCCGGCATCCACCTTCGACACGATGCGGTTCGCCCGCCCCAGGTCGTTGGTCCAGATGCGCGCGGTGAGACCGAACTCGGTGGCGTTGATCTGCTCGATCATCTCGTCCTCGTCGCTCCAGCGGCAGACCGCCATCACCGGGCCGAAGACCTCGTTGTGGAACAGGCGCATGTCGGGCGTGACGCCATCGAAGACGGTCGGCGCGATGAAATAGCCCTCGTCCCGACCCTCCGGACGGCCGCCGCCGAAGATCAGGCGCGCGCCGTCCTCCCTGGCCTGCTCGATGTGCGTGAGCACCCGGTCGAAGTGAGCCTCGAAGGCGACGGGGCCCATCTCGGTCCCCTCCTCCCGCGGGTCGCCGATCTCGATGCCGCGGACGATCTGCTCCAGCTCCGCGACGAACTCCTCGGCGATGCTCTCGTGCACGAACACACGCGAGTTCGACTGGCACGACTGCCCCATGGTCTTGCGCATGTTCATGCCGTTGATCGCTTCGCGGGCGGCGAGCTTCGGGTCCATGTCCTCGCAGATGATCATGGGGTTCTTGCCGCCGAGCTCCAGCGTCACGTGCTTGATGTGCTCGGCGCCCGCGCGCATGACCGCCTGGCCGGCGGGGACGCTGCCGATGAAACCGATGCGCGGGATCTTCGGGTGCGACGAGATGGCGTGGCCGACCTCGATGCCGGTTCCGGTGAGCACGTTGAGCACGCCGGCGGGGAACAGATCGCCCACGAGCTCCGCCAGGGCGAGCGGCCCGAGCGGTGCCT
>NZ_JANJFJ010000167.1:0-9470 GCF_024626565.1 Microbacterium sp. zg.Y909 | reverse complement strand
TCCCAGCCCCCGAAGCGGCCGTTCGCGACGGCCGTGCGGGACCGGAATGGATGCCGGGTGGCATCGGTTGCACTCGATATGCAACGCTTCGGAACGCTCTCGTTCGGCCACTACGGACCCCTCGGCGGCGGGCGGGAGCTGACCCCCGGCGACTCGATGCGCCAGGCCATCGACCTTGCGCAGGGCATGGACGACCTCGGGGTCAATGGCACGTACTTCCGCGTGCACCACTTCGCGCGCCAGCAGGCCTCGCCCATGCCGCTGCTCTCGGCGATCGCCGCGACGACCAAGAACATCGAGGTCGGCACCGGCGTCATCGACATGCGGTACGAGAACCCGCTGCACCTCGCCGAAGAGGCCGCCGCGGTCGACCTGATCAGCGACGGCCGGCTCGCCCTCGGCGTCAGCCGCGGCTCACCCGAGACCGTCGTGCGCGGCTACGAGGCATTCGGCTACACCGGTTCCACCGACCCGCGCGGTGCCGACATCGCCCGCAGCCACTTCGACCTGTTCCTGCGGGCCATCGACGGCGAGGGACTGGCCGAGCGCGACCCGCAGAGCCCGTTCGGCGGGGGCACCGGCACGCAGCGGGTGGAGCCGTACTCCCCCGGCCTGCGCTCCCGCGTCTGGTGGGGCGCCGGAAACCGCGACAGCGCCGCCTGGGCGGGAACGATGGGGGTGAACCTCATGTCCTCGACCCTCCTCACCGAGGACCGCGGCGTGCCCTTCGACGTGCTGCAGGCCCAGCAGATCGACGCGTTCCGCGCCGCGTGGCGCGAGGCCGGTCACCCCGGCGAGCCGCGGGTCTCGGTGAGCCGCTCGATCTTCCCGATCACCACGGCCGAGGACGAGCTGTACTTCGGCCATGCGTCCGAGGGCGAGGGCGTCGGGTACATCGACGGCATCCGCTCGACGTTCGGCAAGACCTACGCGGCATCCCCCGATGCGCTCGTCGAGCAGCTGAAGCAGGATGCCGCGATCGCCAGTGCCGACACCCTCATGCTCACGATCCCGAGCCAGCTGGGTGTTGCGTTCAACCTGCGCATCATCGAGTCGTTCGCGAAGCACGTCGCACCGGCGCTGGGGTGGAAGCCGAGCACGGAAGATCGAGTCGACGCGCACGCCCTCTGACGCCCCTCGATAGGGTCGAACGCATGCAGAGCGACCCCGAGCCCACGGACAAGGGCTGGGTCTACGTCCCGACATCCGCCTTCCCAGACACGCACAGCTATACCGACCTCGGGAACGTCACCGTCGACGGTGAGACGTTCGCCGTGCGCAGGCGCGATGGCGGTTCGACTCACTTGGATTCGATTCACTACGACTGGATCTCTGGCCCCAACGACGGCTACGGATTCAGCACGGTCGGCATCTCCGGACAGATCAGTCGCGAACAGCAGGTTGCGGACATTCGCGACTTCCTCGCGGGAATCGACCCTGCAACCGGATACCTCTCGTACCCCTAGGACGGCATGCGCGAGCGTCGACGACCGCGTCTCAGCGGGCCGGATTCGCGCCGAGAGCGGGAATTCCGACAGCGCGGCCGCGGATCACCGCGGATACACCAGCCGGAACCGCTCGCATAGCACCGGCATGTCCGGCTCGTACCCGCGCGGGTTCTCGGAGTGCTCGCGCCAGAACCGCTCGTGCACCGCGCGCCAGTCGGCCAGCGTGCGGTCGCCCTCGCCCTCGGCGTGCGCGTGCTCGGCATCCACCTCGTCGAAGGGGACGACCCGCAGGTCGGTGGTCTCGATGACTGCGCGCGGCGCTCCCGCGCCGTCGAGGATGACGCTGAGGTCTCCGACCTGCGGCATCCGGTCGCCCGTCGCCTCGTAATCCCAGAGCGACGATGCAGTGCCCGTCTTCACTCCGGCGAGCACGAGGGCCAGCAGCCCGTCGGCGTGCTCCGGGGTCGCCCCGAACGCCCACGCCTCGGCGGGTTCATCGGGAAGGTGCGGCATCTCGGCGCGGCGGAGGCTCCAGAAGTCGGCGACGGAGAGAGGTTCGGTCATGCCCTCAATTCTGGATCAGCGGCGCACGATCAGCGCGCCGGGCTGGATGGTGGCGAGGATGTCCGTGGTCTCGCCGACCTCTTCGCCATCGATCTCGAACGGCAGCGGGCGTGGCAGCGTGACCCGCACCGAGACGGCCTGACGGTGACGCGTGGTGGCGGTGTCAACCGCGCTGTCGTCGCGGGTGACGGCGCGACGGATGCCGTTGTCCCAGACCACGGATTTCAAGGCGTCCAGCCACTGCAGGCCCTCGGGGCCTTCGCCACCGACGAGCACCACGTCGAGCAGCCCGTCATCCGGCTCGGCGTCGGGCAGGATGCGCAAGCCGCCCTGAATCGTGCCGCAGTTGCCGATGAGCACCGTGTGCGCGGGCTCCGTCGCAGGCGGGTCCGCGTCGAACACCACGGTCGTCTCGACGACGTCGGTAGCCGCCATCGCCCGACCCAGCGCCCCGACGTAGGCCAGCCAGCCGGCCTTCTCCTTCGCCTCTTCATCGGTCTCGGCGAGCATCTGCGCATCGATGCCGAAGCCGGCCATCACCAGGAAGATGAACTCCTCGCCCCGGTCGTGCAGGTTGATCCGGCCGATGTCGAGGGGCGAGTCGTCGCCGTCGATCGCGCGACCCAGCGCGCGGGGAATGTCGCCGAGCGTGATGCCGAGATTGCGGGCGAGCAGGTTGCCGGTGCCCTGCGGCACGATGCCCAGCGGCACGTCGGTCCCCGCCAGCGCCGCAGCCACATCGCGCAGCGTGCCGTCGCCGCCGACGGCGACGACCGACTCGCAGCCGTCGGACAGCGCCTGCCGGGTCACGCCCTCACCGGCATCCTCGATCGTCGTCTCGTACCACTGCACCTCGACGGGCTGCTCACGTGTGGCGAGGGCACGCTCGAGAGCGGAACGCTCCACACGGGTGGGATTGAAGACGATGCCGATCATCCCCCCACTCTGGCTGACGGCGGGTGCGGCCGCCAGCACGACGCGGGGGGCTTGACACACGGCGACGGGCCTGCCGCACCCCCGGCAAAACGTCAGGTGGCGCTGTGGTCTGGCCACCGTGAATAATGGTGGTGTGACCACACGCCCCGCCGGCTACAGCGCCATCTCCAGCTACTCCCGCGTGGAGATCCTCCACCTCATCCAGGAGCGGCCGCAGCGCACCGTCGCGGAGCTGGTGGAGGCGACCAAACTGCACGCCAACACGGTGCGCGAGCACCTGCAGCGACTCATCGACGACGGGTACATCGTGTCCGAGATCGAGCACCGCACCACCCGTGGGCGGCCCCGGGTGCTCTACAGCGCGGCAGACGGCGGCCAGTCCTTCAGCCCGGTGCAGCAGCGCAAGGTGCGCGAAGCCGCACAGCGCGGCGACCTCATGCGGCGGGTGCTCCCCAGCGAACTGCCGCCGGAGCTGACCACGGAGGCGCTGCACCAGGTCGACGCCCTGGTGGAGAACCTCGTCGACGCCGGCTTCGACCCCATCGTCGACGAATCCGAGCTGACCGTCGACCTCAGCCCGTGCGCACACGCGGAGGTGCAGGCCGGACACCGTCAGGTGCTGTGCTCCGTGCACCTGGGGCTCATGCAGGGCGTGATCGCCCAGGCGGGCGGCCCGCTCACGGTCGACGGCATGCGCTCCTCGTGCGACCCGCGCGAGTGCATCGTGCAGCTTTCCGCCCGGGGCTGAGCCCCGACCCGCGCCACCCTCATCTCGCGCCCAGGCGTGGCGATTTCGCGCGCCCGGATGCCGGCTGAGAACCTGCCGAGGCGCCGGTTTTGCCGACCTGAGGTATTCTCATATGAGGCCTGCGTGGTCTGACCACAGCAGGGGCTTATTCACGGCTCCGTGCCGGGAAAGGTGAGCATCGGCTCACTACCTTCAGCGATAAGAAAACCCCTTCTGAGGAAGGATCCCGATGGATCTGCTCGACCCGCTGCTGCTTGCCCGCTGGCAGTTCGGACTCACGACGCTCTACCACTACCTCTTCGTCCCACTCACCCTGGGCCTGGTTCTGGTCGTGGCGATCTTCCAGACCGTCTGGCACCGCACCGCGAACGTGGCGTGGCTGCACCTGACGCGACTGTTCGGAAAGATCTTCCTGATCAACTTCGCCATGGGCGTCGTCACCGGCATCGTGCAGGAGTTCCAGTTCGGCATGAACTGGTCGGCCTACTCGCGTTTCGTCGGCGACGTCTTCGGCGCCCCGCTCGCCTTCGAGGGCCTCATGGCCTTCTTCTTCGAGGCCACCTTCATCGGCGTGTGGATCTTCGGGTGGAACAAGCTGCCCAAGGGGCTGCACTTGGCATCGATCTGGGCGGTCGTCTTCGGCTCCACCCTGTCGGGGTACTTCATCCTGGCCGCCAACGCCTTCATGCAGAACCCGGTCGGCTACGAGATGGCTGCCGACGGCGGCCGGGCCGAGCTGGTCGACATCGGCGCGGTGCTGACCAACCCCGTCGTGCTCGCCGCCTTCCCGCACACCATCTTCTCGGCGTGGATGTTCGCCGCTGCGGTCGTCATCGCCGTCAGCGCCTGGCACCTGTCCCGCGCGCAGCACATCGAGACGATGCGCCGCTCGCTGCGGTTCGGCATGTGGTTCATGATTGTGTCGTTCGCCGGTGTCGCCATCTCGGGCGACCAGCTGAGCCTGGTGATGGTGGCCACGCAGCCGATGAAGATGGCCGCCGCCGAAGCCATCTGGAATACGGCATGCGGGGCGGATGCCTCGTTCTCGCTGTTCTCCATCGGCACACCGGACGGCTCGGAGGAGATCTGGTCGCTGCGCATCCCGTACTTGCTGTCCCTGCTGTCCACGCACTCGTTCGACGGCTGCGTCGAGGGCCTCAACGACCTGCAGGCGCTGTACACCGAGCAGTTCGGCGCCGGCATCGACTACATGCCCATCGTCTGGGTCACCTACTGGTCCTTCCGCTGGATGATCGCCCTGGGCGGCGTCGCCGCTCTGATCTCGGTCGTGGGTCTCTGGGTCACCCGCAAGAAGGCCACGCGCCCCGTCAAGAGCTGGATGTGGAAGGTCGCGATCTGGTCGGCCCCGCTGCCGCTGCTGGGCAGCCTCGTCGGCTGGGTGTTCACCGAGATGGGCCGCCAGCCCTGGATCGTCTTCAGTCTCATGCTCACCGAGGACGGCGTATCGCCGAACGTCCCCGGCTGGACGGTGCTGATCTCGCTCGTCGCGTTCACCCTGATCTACGCCGCGCTGGCGGTGGTGGAGTTCGGGCTGATCCTCAAGGCAGCGCAGAAGGGCCCGGACCCGCTTCCGGACCCCGATGCCGAGGACGCCGGGCCGACCTCCCTCGAAGACACCCCGACGACGGTCTACTAGGAGCACGTCATGGATCTCGCGTACATATGGTTCTTCATCGTCGGAGTGCTGTTCGTCGGCTACTTCGTGCTCGACGGCTTCGACTTCGGCGTGGGCATGTCCCTCCCCTTCCTCGGAAAGGACGACGTCTCGCGCCGCCAGGTCATCAACACCATCGGGCCGGTCTGGGACCTCAACGAGACCTGGGTCATCGTCGCCGGCGCCTGCCTGTTCGCCGCCTTCCCGGAGTGGTACGCCACTCTGTTCAGCGGCTTCTACCTGGCGCTGCTGCTGATCCTGCTCGCCCTCATCGCCCGTGGCGTGTCGTTCGAGTACCGTCACCAGCGCGACAGCGTGCGCTGGCGCCGCAACTTCGACCGCATGATCGTCATCGGCTCGGCCGTGCCGGCGTTCCTCTGGGGTGTCGCGGTGGCCAACATCGTGCAGGGCGTGCCGCTGGACGCAGACCATGAGTTCATCGGCTCGCTCCTGACGCTGCTGAACCCGTACGGCCTGCTCGGCGGACTCACCACGCTGCTGCTGTTCTTCACCCACGGCCTGTACTTCGTCGCGCTGAAGACCGACGGCAAGGTGCGCAACGACGCCCGTGCCCTCGCGGCCAAGTCCGGCATGCTCACCGTCGTCGTCGCCGCGGTGTTCCTGGTGTGGACCATCATGCAGGCCGTGGCGAACGACGCTCCGCTGCTGATGCTCTCGCTCGCCTGTGCCGTCATCGCGGCGCTGCTGCTGATCGGCTCGATCGCCGCGAACCGACGCAACAGCGAGGGCTGGGCCTTCGGCTTCGGCGCCGGCACCGTGATGTTCGCCGTGCTGACGCTGTGGCTCGCGCTCTTCCCCAACGTCATGCCGTCGACGATCGACCCGGCGTTCAACCTGACGATCGAGAACGCTTCGAGCACGGACTACACGCTCACGATCATGACGTGGGCCGCGGTCATCTTCCTGCCGCTGGTGCTGCTGTATCAGGGGTGGACCTACTGGGTGTTCCGCAAGCGGGTCACCCGCGTCGAGATCGAGAAGGCTGCCACAGCAGTCCACTGAACCCGGCCGCCCCGGTCCCACGCCGCGCGATTCGCGCGCCGGACCGGGGCGGACCGTTGTCATCGGCACGCCGCCCGAGCGCGGCATGCGTGGGAGGATCGATACATGGCTTCGCAGGACGCGGACGCACCACCGCGCGTCGGCGGCCGCCCCCTCGACCCCCGGCTGCTGAAGTACGCGCGCGCGTCGCGATCGTTCTTCGCAGCGATCGCGGCGATCGGGCTCGCACAGACCCTCGTCATCATCGCCTTCGCGTGGCTGCTCACGCGCGCGATCGTCGGGGCGATCGAGGGGATGCCATGGGGCGAGCTCTCCGGCATCCTCGCCTCGCTCGCGGGGGTCATCGTCCTGCGCGCCGCGCTGCTGTGGGTGCGTGAGACGGTCGCCGCCCGCGCGTCGGCGCGCGTGCAGGCGCAGCTGCGCGCGAACGTCGTCGAGGCGGTCGGCGACCTCGGGCCCGGCTGGCTCGCCCGCCACAACTCGGCACACCTCGCCCTGACCGCCGGGCGCGGCCTCGACGCCCTCGACGCCTACTTCGCCCGCTACCTTCCGCAGCTGGCGCAGACGGCCATCGCGACGCCGCTCATCATCGCCGTGATGTGGTGGATGGACTGGATCTCCGGCCTGACGGTGGTGCTGACGATTCCGCTGATCCCCTTCTTCATGATCCTCATCGGCCTGGCCACCCGCGCCGTGCAGGACAAGCAGTGGCAGACCCTGCGGCAGCTGGCCGCCCGCTTCGCCGACACCGTGCGCGGGCTGTCGACCCTCACGGTCTTCGGCAGGCAGCACCGCGCCGTCACGTCGATCCAGCGCATCACCGAGCGCTACCGCGACCAGACCATGCGGGTGCTGCGCGTGTCGTTCCTCTCCGGGTTCGCCCTGGAGCTGCTGGCCAGCCTGTCGGTGGCGATCATCGCCGTGTCGATCGGCTTCCGCCTGCTCGAGGGCGAACTCGCGCTCCTCGTGGGCCTCTTCGTGCTGCTGCTCGCGCCGGAGGCGTACCTGCCGCTGCGCCAGGTGGGCGTGCAGTTCCACGCCGCCGCCGAGGGTGTTTCCGCCACCGACGACGTCTTCGCGGTGCTCGATGAGGCTGCCGCCCGCCGCGCTGACCGGCCGGGCGCCGCAGGCCCGACGGGAGACGAACCCGCTGCAGAGGCCGGCGGTGCGGCATCCGGTCCCCTCGTGCTGCGCCACCTGCGCGTGCGCTACGGCGACCGCTCGCTGGCCCCGGTGGACCTGCGGGCGGATGCCGGCGAGCTCGTGCTTCTGGAAGGACCGAGCGGGGCCGGAAAGTCCAGCGTCTTCGCGGCGCTCCGCGGCGCGGCCGAATTAGACGGCGAGGCGACGCTCGGCGGCGTCGCCCTCACCCGCCTGCGCCCTGACCGCTGGCTGGCGTGGGCGGGCCAGCACCCCGGCCTCATCTCGGGGACGGTCGCCGACAACGTCGCACTGGGCGCCCCCTCCCCCGACCCCGCGACGGTGGCGCGGGCACTCGCCCTGGCCGGCGCCGTCGACATCGATCCGGCGCGGGAGCTCGGCGTGCAGGGAGCGGGACTGTCGGGTGGGCAGGCGCAGCGGGTCGCCGTGGCGCGCGCGATTCACCGGTACCTCGCCGGTGCGGCATCCGTGCTCGCCCTCGACGAGCCGAGCTCGGCCCTCGACGCACAGACCGAGGACCTGCTGTGGCGGAACCTGCACGGGCTCGCCGACGCCGGCGCCACCGTGCTGCTGATCTCGCACCGCACCACCGCCCGCGCCTACGCCGACCGCGTCGTGCGCCTGCAGACGGCGGAGGTGCCGGCATGACCACGACGACGAACACCACGGCCGCCCCTCGGACGACCGCCGCTCCCGTCACCGCCGCGGACGTGCTGCGCGGCGCGATGCCGCCCGCCCGCCGGTTCTGGCGCGCGGCCGCATCGGGATTCGCCACCGAGGCTTCGGCGGTGGCCCTCCTCGCCGTCAGCGCCTGGCTCATCGTCCGGGCCAGCGAGCAGCCCGCAGTGATGTACCTCACCGCCGCTGTCGTGGGGGTGCGCGCCTTCGCGCTCTCGCGCGCGGCCTTCCGCTATCTGGAACGGCTCACTTCGCACGACGCGGCGCTGCGCCAGCTCGCCACCACCCGCACCGCGCTGGTGCGTCGCCTCATCCCCCTCGCCCCCGACGGGCTTACCCGCACGCGGCGCGGCTCGGTGCTGGGAGCGCTCGTCGACGACGTCGACGAGTTGCAGAACCTGCCGCTGCGCGTGGTGGAGCCACTCGTCGCCTCGGCTGTCGTGGCCCTCTCGGCCGTCGTCTTCGTGGCATTCGTGTCCTGGCCCGCCGCCCTCACCCTGCTGGCCTGCCTCATCGTGGCCGCACTCGTCGCGACGCTCTGGGGATGGGCCGCGGGCGGGCGCGCCGAGCGCGCCATCGCCCCGCTGCGCGCCCGGCTGGCCGACGCCGTGACCGACCACCTGGGAAGCCTCGATGTGCTGCTGGCCTACGGCGCCGAGGCCGAGAGCCGCGCCCGCATCGCCGAGGCCGACGGGGCCGTCCGCCGCGCGGTGGTCCGCCGCGCCGGCGCCCAGGCGGCGACGACCGCCATCGTCTCGCTGCTCGCGGGGGCGGCGTCGCTGCTGGCTGTCGCCGTGACGGCTCCGGATGCCGCCACCCTCGGCGGCCCCGCGCTGGCGGTGGCAGTGCTCGTGCCGATGGCCGTTTTCGAGGTGTTCGGCGCCGTGCCGCTGGCCGCAGCCGCCTGGCGGCAGGTGCACGCGTCGGCGGAGCGCATCGCCGAATCCGTGCCCGCCGACATTCCCGCCGGACTCGTCCGCGATGCGCCGCCCGCGACCGGCGAGGCGCCCGCACTCGGCGAGGGGCTGCGGCTGCGCGACGTCTCGGCCACGTGGCCGGACGCCGCGACGCCGTCCCTCAGCGGCGTCGACCTCGACGTGCGCCCCGGCGAGCGCGTGCTGGTCGTCGGATCCAGCGGCGCCGGCAAGACGACCCTTGCCCACGTGCTCGTGCGCTTCCTCGATTGCACCGGCACCTACGACATCGGGGGCCGCTCGGTGCGCGATCTGTCGCCGGA
>NZ_JANJFJ010000166.1:0-9517 GCF_024626565.1 Microbacterium sp. zg.Y909 | reverse complement strand
GCCCGCACCACCTCGGCGAGATGACCGCCGGTGATCTCCTCGCCGCGGAAGCGGTAGAGATCGTCGCCGTGCCGCGTCGCCCAGTGCACGAGCTCATAGGTGAGCTCGTCGTGGTTCTGCATCCCGTGCACCAGCTGCACCGGCTGGACGCCGAGCTCGAGCGATGTCCGCAGCGCGAGCCGCAGGAACTCCGTCTGCCCTGTCGCCAGAGCGTGGTGATAGCCGGGACGACCGACGAAGTCGTAGGAGAGATCGGCTCCGACGGCTGCGGTGTCGCGGATGTCCTCCATCGTGAGGTTGAGCTCCTGGAAGGTGAACCCGCCGACTTTGCGCACCATGCCGGCGATGATGTGGTTCGCGGCGTGCGAGAGCGGATGCCCCTCCGACCACGCCGGGCCCCCGGCGGTCTTCTCCACGCCGAGGAAGCCGTTGGCATCCAACCGCAGGGCGCTCGTGCCGAGCTCACCGAGCGAGTGCAGGGCATCGCCGATGACCAGGCGCATGCCGGCGAACGTGGGGTCCAGCCAGTTGATCGACGGCTGCCCCTGCTTGAAGTAGTGCAGGTAGACCCAGCGGCGTGTGATGCCGTCGGGGCCGATGACGGGTGCCGTCGCGCTCCAGTTCGTCTCCTTCACGCCCGGCGTGTAGAAGATGACGCGCTGGAGGGCGCCGATGATGTACCCGCGCTCCGCGAGCTCCTGCTCGGTGGCGAGGTCGAGGTTGACGCTGTCGACACCCTCGGGCACATCGGGGAGAAGCCCCCAGTCCTCGGGGGCGATTTCGACCATGTGGTAGATGCCGGGGTAGTCCTTGAACCCCATCTCGGCGAGCCGGAAGTCGGCTCCCTTGCCGGTGTGCCCGGGCACGATGTCGTCGATGACGCTGCCGCCGTGACCGTCAGCGGCGTCGCACAGGGCGCGGAACTCCTCCTCGGTGCCGAAGGCGGGGTCGATCTCGGTGCTGATGCGGTCGAAGTGTCCGTCTACGCTGGGCGTCTCGCGCCAGCCTGCGATGCCGCCCGCCCGCTTCACCGGACCGGTGTGGACCGCGTTGATGCCGATGCGCTCGAACACCGACCACAGCTCGTCGTCTCCGAGCGCAGCCAGGAAGGACTGCCCGGGACGCGTGACGAGCGAGATCGGGTACGCCGTGAACCACACGTCGGTCGCCGCGATCGCGCGCCGGGCATCGGGGCGTGCATAGGGGTTGCGCCACATCGCCGGCTGTCCCGCGAGCTGGCGCGCGAGCACATCGGCATCCTTGAGCATCGACTGCCGCACGAGCCACTCGACGTACGACGGGTTGGTGCCGTTCGCCGTGCGCGGGTCGGTCTTGATGCGACGCACGCTCCCCCCGCGGAACTGGTCGCGCGGCCGCAGCCGCCTCGGCCGGGCGGGATAGCGCTGCTCGTCGTAGCTGATCTCGGCCTTCTCGAGGTCAGCGTCCTCACCGCCCTCAGCGTCGATCCCGGTCAGGTCGATGGGGCCGGTGTAGAGGTCCTCCGGCCGAAGGTCGTCGTGCGCCATTGTTCAACGCTACGGGATGGCACCTTCCGAAATCGGGACTGGTGCCTGGCACCGGGAACCACTATGGGAAGCGCGGGACTGTTCCGGATGCCGGGCGACGGATCCCGACGGGGCTGTCAGCGTTGCGAGCGGGGTGCGAATGGCCCCGGCTCGTCGTCGGTGTCCTCATCGGCGGCCTGCACGGCGATCGGCGGCACTCCCAGGAACAGCGCCACGAACTTGCCCCACCAGCCTGACGAGCGAGCGGTCTCGCGAGCCATCTTCGCCTCCTCCTCCGATGACGCTCACGGTACCGCAGTCCGCGCCGGGGGTGCGGGGGCAGTCGGTGTTGATCCAAGCGCCCATGGAGTGGCTGCGCCCCGGGCACTGGCCGTCAGGGGTGCGTCACCGCCGGCGCGTCGGGCTCATCGCCGCCGCCGACGTTCTGCGTGCGGGCTGCGTCGTCGCGGACCTCGTCGGTGACGGCGTCCGTGGGCGCCAAGTCGTCGGCGACGGCGTCGTCGGCGTGGCGTTCGTGGGGCATGTTCAGATCGCTCATGGTGTCCTCCTGGGATTGCGTCAAGGGTGCGGCGCAACCGAGATCCGCTCAACCGGGTTGACACCCGTCGCGGACGCGGTGTCACGACGGGGTCACCGGGTTTCCGCGCCGACGCGGCCGCAAGCTGCCGACCACGGTTCGGTGGACGCATACGGCCCTGGCCACGCGGCCGAAGGGTACGGACGCGACGACCGAACACCGGGAGGGAGCGGCGGGTGCGGCACGGCTCGCTTGAGTGGTCCCGTCGGCAGTCCGGCGGACGTCGCGCACGCCGCCGCCTTCCTGCTGTCGCCGGCTTCGGCGTTCATCACCGGCACCGTGCTGCCTGTCGACGGCGGGCGGGCTGCGCTGGGCGCAGACCCCGAGAGCGCCTAGAGAACCGCGGACTATGTGGTGGTGTGCGGCGCGGCCGCCGCCGGGCGCTTCACCGCTCGGGAGATGCCCGAGATGACGAGGACGATCAGCAGCCCGAGCGCGAGGCCGAAGACAGCGGAGATCAGCGTGTCCACGATCCAGACGACGACGGGACCCGCGGCTTCGACCGCGTGGGTCGCGACGTGCAGGAGGTCGTAGGGTCCCGCCCACAGCGTCTCGGCGAGATTCGCGATCACGAGGTGGCCGCCGACCCAGAGCATGGCCACGGTGCCGATGACGCTGATGACCCGGAAGACGGCGGGCATGGAGGCGACGATCCGCACGCCGGTGCGCCGCACGCGGCGCGAGGCGCTCTTCATCAGCCGCAGCCCGACGTCGTCGATCTTGACCAGCAGCGCAACGGCTCCGTAGACGACGATCGTCATCGCGAGACCGATGACCACCAGCGCGCCGAGAGTCATCCAGATGCCGAAGTCCGGGTCCAGGTTCGCGAGGGAGATGAGCATGATCTCGGTGCTGAGGATGAGGTCCGTGCGCACCGCACCGAGCACCAGCTTCTTCTCGTCGCGCGGCTCGTCGTCAGCGTGCGCGTGGTGCTTGCCGAACCACTCGAGGACCTTCTCCGCCCCCTCGTAGCAGAGGAAGCCGCCTCCGATGATCAGCAGGAACGGCAGCACCCACGGAGCGAACGCGGTGAGCAGGAGCGCGATCGGGATGATGATGACGAACTTGTTGACGAGGCTGCCGAGGGCGATCTTCCACACGACGGGCAGTTCGCGGGCGGGGGTGATCCCCTGCACGTACTGGGGCGTCACGGCGGCGTCGTCGATCACGACGCCCGCGGTCTTCGCGCTGGCTTTGAGCGCGGCCGTCAGGATGTCGTCGACGACGGCAAGGAGTCCGACCGACATGTGTGACCTTCTCTTCCCCAAGGGCGTGGCGGCGACGCGCCGGGCACGAGGGCGCTGAAGGCCCCGAGCGAGGATATCCCCTGACGGGGGCTATCCTCGACACACCGCGGGGGACGGCGGCGGGGCGGGCGCCCCGGCAGTCCACCGCAACGCTGATCTCAGACCCGAGCGGCAGCTTCCTCGGCGAGGATTCCGCCGGCTGGACGTACTCGCGACGAGTTATGCCCGAGATTCTCGCGCCTCATGGATTCCGTCTATCCGACGAAGATTAACCAGCTGAAGCATGATCGGATATGCATGGAGCGGCACTGATGGAAGAAGAATCCACAGCGAGGCTTCCATATAGCCCGCAGACAGGGCAATCGCAGCGATGACGACGTGGACGAGCAAGCCGCAGCCATGACCAACTGCCGCTGATCGCAAGTCGAAGGCCAGTGGCTGCAAGTCGGACGGCTTGGTGACAGGCTTTCGCATGTTCAGCACGAGGGCGTTCCATCGGATGAATGTGAGAATCCGGTCGAAAACCTTCACACCAAGAGCGGCGAACAAGCGGTTGCTTCGGGCTGAGATTCTGAAAGCTCCTGCCGGAATCCTCTTTGCCAGTTCGGCGCCTATGAAAATGGGGAATGCGAACGACATGAGGGCAACGCAAAAGGGGAAAGCCCCATGCTCCGGCCCGATGCTGGACCACAGTGACGTCGTCATGACACTGATTGCGCCGAGCACAATGATTATGGCCGCCATGCGGGTTTCGTCCCTCGATCACGATGCAGTCGACAGTCTTAGCCTCTATTGAACCCGCTTTCGGGCGGCCCAGCTCCACGAGGGCGGCCAACGACGGCATCCTCCAGGAAATGACAGGACGCCACCGCCGTGGTCACGGTCGACGTCGACGCCGCGTGCGTTGCAGGATGGGAAAGTGGCTGTGCGCATCGAGAAGGTCCCCGTCGACGACGCGCGCGCCGTCGCGCTGCGCGGGATGCTGGACGACGAGCTGACCGCTCGGTACGGGCCGGTGACGACCAGCGAGGACCCCGAACTTACCGCGGCACGCCGGAAGGCCCTGCGCGTGCACCCCGACGACGTCATCGCGACCTTCCTCGCGCTCGATGAGGACGGCACGCCGCTCGGGCACGTCATGCTGCGCCGCCTCGGCGCGGACGTCGAACTCAAGCGACTCATCGTGCCCGCCGCGGCACGGCGCCGGGGCGTCGGTCAGGCCCTTACGACCGCCGTGATCGAACGAGCCCGCGCGGAGGGCGCACGCCGCGTCATCCTGCAGACCGGCAAGCCGCAACCCGAATCGATCGCGCTGTACACGGCCGCGGGGTTCACGCCGATCCCCGTGTACGAGCCGTACGTCGCGTCGATGCCCAGGTCGCTGTGCTTCGAACTGCCCCTGGCGCCCTGACCATCGCCGCCGAGCTCCCCGTGCACGCCGGGGGGCGACCTGGCCGTCGGCGTGCACCAGATCTGCACAACGACCATCCCGAACAAGGAGAAAACCCCCGCCGCAGCAGGGGTTTTCAGTGGCGGTGACGGTGGGATTTGAACCCACGGTAGGGGGTTACCCTACACAACTTTTCGAGAGTTGCACCTTCGGCCGCTCGGACACGTCACCGCGGACAATCGTACGCGAGACGGGCCGACGCCGCCAATCGAGCCGACCGGGCCAGGACAGCCTCCTCTTAGTTGCCTGAGGCAACCACTCGGCGTAGAGTCTGACCATGGATGGGACGACGGCGGACCCCACTCCGGAGGCGGTCCTCCTGACGTCGCTGACACAGTTGATGGCCCAGTGGGCGTCGCTCACGCGGCAGACCGTTGTCGCCCGTGAAGCGGGACTGACCATCGATGCCGGCGACATCCGTCCCATCTACACCCTGGGCCGGGTCGGTCCGATTCGCGCGGGCGACCTCGCCGCCGATCTGCGGCTGACCCGGCCCACCATGAGCAAGCAGCTCGCCCGCCTCCAGACGGCCGGACTTGTGACGAAATCGCCCGACCCCGACGACGGGCGCGCGAGCATCGTCGCGCTCTCCCCGGAGGGCGAGCGCGTGTTCGCCCTTCTGGTCCAGCGCGGTCGCGAGATGGTCGACGAGGCGATGCGGGGGTGGGATGCCGCGGAGCGCGGCCGCTTCGCCGCCCTCACCTCCCGGTTCGTCGAAGCCGCGAGCGGGGCCGACGCCGATCGGCCTGCTGCACCCACGTCCGACGACCCGTCGGCCTGAACCACGGCCCCGACCCCCGGGCCCAGGAAAGAAGGAGGCAACCATGCCCCGCACCTATGTCGTCACCGGATCAGCATCCGGCATCGGCGCCACCACGGCGCAGCTGCTGCGAGACCGCGGCGAGCGCGTCATCGGCGTCGACCTGCGCAACGCCGACGTCGAGGCCGACCTGTCGATGCCCGCAGGGCGCACCGATGCCGCCGCGAAGGCCGTCGAACTCGCCGGCGGCACCGTCGACGCGGTCATCGCCTGCGCCGGCATCTCGGCCCCGATCGCCAAGACCATCTCGGTGAACTTCTTCGGCGTCACCGAGTTCCTCGAGGCCCTGCTGCCCGCGCTGACGAAGTCCGACGCCCCCCGCGTCGCGGTCGTCTCGTCGATGGCCTCGCTGCAGGCGAACTCGCCCGAGATGGTCGAGGCCGCGCTCGCCGGTGACGAGGCGCGCGCGCTCGAGATCGCCGAGGGCCTCGCCGCCCAGGGACCCCAGATCGGCTACCTCGTCTACCCGGCGTCCAAGCGCGCCCTGTCGCGCTGGGTGCGCCGGGAGTCGATCACGCCCGCCTGGGCGGGAGCCGGCATCCCCCTCAACGCCGTCGCCCCCGGCACCGTCATCACCCCGATGACCGCCGACCTGCTGAAGACGCCCGAGGGCGCGGCGATGGTGGATGCCTCGGTCCCCATGCCGCTGAACTACCACCAGCCCCCCGAGTCGATCGCCTACCTGCTGATGTGGCTCACGAGCCCCGAGAACACCCACCTCGCGGGCCAGGTCATCTACGACGACGGCGGCGCCGATGCATCGCTGCGCGGCGATGACATCTGGAGCTGGGCCGACCAGCAGCACTGACCCCCCGACCGAAGGCGAGGGATGCGACCCCCCGGCATCCCTCGCCTTCGCTGTGCCCGGTGCGCTGCCGACTGGGGTCCGGCGGGTCTAGCGTGGGCGCATGTCCGAGACCATGGACCGGCAGCAGCGACTGGTCGTGGCCGTCGCGGTGCTCGCGTCGTTCGTGGCGTTCCTCGACGGCAGCATCGTCAACGTTGCCCTCCCCGCCATCGGCCGGGACCTCGGCGGCGGCCTCACCACACAGCAGTGGACCGTCGACGCCTACCTCATCACCCTCGGTTCGCTGATCCTGCTGGCGGGCTCGGTGAGCGACGCCTTCGGGCGCATCCTCGTCCTGCGGATCGGACTGATCGGGTTCGGCGTCGCATCCGTCGCCATCGCCCTCTCACCGGATCCGGTGACCCTCATCATCGCCCGCGCGGTGCAGGGCGCCGCCGGGGCGTTTCTCGTCCCCAGCTCCCTCGCCCTCATCACGTCGAACATGCGCGGGCCGGTCCAGGCCCGCGCCATCGGCACCTGGACAGCGCTGACGACGGCCGCCACCATCGGCGGGCCGCTCGTGGGCGGCCTGTTCGTGGACTACCTGTCGTGGCGCCTCGCCTTCGTCATCAACGTCCTCCCGATCGCGGTGACCCTGTGGCTGCTCCCCCACCTGACCCTGCGCGACGTACGCCGTGAGGATGCCGCGATCGACTGGACCGGTGCGGTGCTGTGCACCTTGGGCCTCGGCGGCATGGTGTTCGCCCTCATCGAGCAGCCGAACCTCGGGTGGGCGTCGCCCGCCATCTGGATGCCGCTGGCGCTCGGGATCGCGCTGTTCGCCGCCTTCCTCGTGCGTCAGCGCACGACACGGCACCCGATCCTGCCCCTGGGCCTGTTCCAGGTGCGTAATTTCTGGACCGGCAACGTGGCCACCGCGTTCATCTACGGCGCACTGACCCTCAACGGCTTCGTGGTCGGGGTGTACCTGCAGCAGGGCGCCGGACTGTCGGCGACGCTCGCGGGACTGGCCAGCATTCCGTCGACGGTGCTGCTCGTGCTGCTGAGCTCCCCGATGGGGGCGCTGGCCGGGCGCCTCGGTCCCCGCCTGTTCATGACAGCGGGGCCGCTGCTGATGGCCGCCGGGTCGCTGCTGCTCCTCACCGTGTCGCAGGAGTTCGACTACTGGTGGCAAGTGCTGCCCAGCATGCTGGTTTTCGGATTCGGGCTGGCGGTGACCGTCTCGCCGCTGACGGCGGCGATCCTCGGCGCCATCGAACCGGCGCGGTCGGGCATCGCCTCCGCGGTGAACAACGCCGTCTCGCGGGTCGCGGGGCTCATCGTCATCGCCATGCTGGCCGCGATCGTCGGCGGCTCGGTCGACCTCGAGGGCTTCCATCGGGCGGCGGTGGCGACCGCGCTGCTCATGGCCGCCGGCGGGATCGTGTCGTTCTTCGGCATCCGCAATCCGCCACGCCCGGCCACCGCCGAGGCCGACGCTGCGACGCCGACGCCCTAGCGCCGGCACGTCCGTCGGGTCACCCGGTAGTCAGCGGCATCCTCCCCTGCAAGACTGACCCCATGACCGCGATCGAGAATTCGAAACTGACCGTCGTCGGCGCCGGCAGCGTCGGCTCCTCCACCGCCTACGCCGCGCTCATCCGGGGGTCGGCGCGCCACGTCGCGCTGTACGACATCGCGAAGGAGCGGGTCGAGGCCGAGGTCCTCGACCTCGCCCACGGCACCCAGTTCACGGGCTCCAGCGACATCACCGGCGGCGACGACATCTCCGTCGCCGAGGGGTCGCACGTCGTGGTGATCACCGCCGGCGCGAAGCAGAAGCCCGGACAGACCCGCATCGAGCTGGCCGGCACCAACGCCGGCATCCTGAAGACGATGATGCCGCAGCTGCTGGAAGTGGCGCCCAAAGCGATCTTCGTCATCGTCACGAACCCCTGCGACGTGCTCACCGTGCTGGCGCAGGAGGCCACGGGCCTGCCGCCCGAGCGCATCTTCGCCTCGGGCACGGTGCTGGACACCTCGCGCCTGCGGTGGAAGCTGGGCCAGCGCGCCGGGGTGTCGTCCTCGAGTGTGCACGCCTACATCGTCGGCGAGCACGGCGACACGGAGTTCCCGCTGTGGTCCAAGGCCTATATCGGCACGGTGCCGATCCTCGAGTGGGAGACCGAGGGCCACCCCCGCATGTCGGTCGACGAGCTCGACCAGATCGCCGTCGACGTGCGGGATGCCGCGTACAAGGTGATCCAGGGCAAGGGCGCGACCAACTACGCGATCGGCCTGTCCAGCGCCCGCGTGGTGGAGGCGATCCTGCACGACGAGCACGCGGTCATGCCGGTGTCCACCGTGCTCGACGACTTCCACGGCGTGTCGGGCGTCGCCCTCTCGGTGCCGTCGATCGTCAGCGCGAGGGGCGCCAAGCCGATTCGCGAGACGCCCTTCTCGCCGAGCGAACTGGGACTGTTCCGCCGCTCGGCCGACGCGCTGCGGCGCGTCGCCGACGACCTCCGCGGCTGAGCGCCGGGGGTCAGCCGGCGCTTGTGGGGTGGATGCCGCAGGTGTCGGCGGCTCCGCATAGCCTGAAGGCATGGCCACCCGACGCCCCACGACAGCCGCACCCTACCGATGCACCGAGTGCGGCTGGACGACCCTCAAGTGGGTCGGCCGCTGCGGGGAATGCCAGCAGTGGGGCACCGTCGTCGAAGCGGCGGAGCAGACCGGCATCGTCCGCACGGTCGCACCGGTGGCGCCCGGAGCCGCCCGCGCCGCTCGGCCCATCACGCAGGTCCAGACGCAAGAGGCGGCCCGCACGACCAGCGGCATCGGCGAGTTCGACCGGGTGCTCGGCGGGGGCCTCGTTCCCGGGGCGGCGATCCTGCTCTCCGGCGAGCCGGGCGTCGGCAAATCGACGCTGCTCACCGAGGTCGCCGCGCAGAGCGCGCGGGTGGGTCGGCGGGTGCTGTACGTCAGCGCCGAGGAGTCGCTCGGCCAGGTGCGCCTGCGCGCCGAGCGCACCGGAGCGCTGCACGACGAGCTGTATCTCGCCAGCGAGACCGACCTTGCCACGATTCTGGGGCACGTCGACGAGGTGA
>NZ_JANJFJ010000165.1:0-3753 GCF_024626565.1 Microbacterium sp. zg.Y909 | reverse complement strand
AGTTGCTGTCGCTCTGGCCCCCCACAGGCGACAGCAACTGCCACCCCAACACCCCACCACCGGGTCTAGCGTGGGCGCATGTCCGAGACCATGGACCGGCAGCAGCGACTGGTCGTGGCCGTCGCGGTGCTCGCGTCGTTCGTGGCGTTCCTCGACGGCAGCATCGTCAACGTTGCGCTCCCCGCCATCGGCCGGGACCTCGGCGGCGGCCTGACCACGCAGCAGTGGACCGTCGACGCCTACCTCATCACCCTCGGTTCGCTGATCCTGCTGGCGGGCTCGGTGAGCGACGCCTTCGGGCGCATCCTGGTTCTGCGGATCGGGCTGATCGGGTTCGGCGTGGCATCCGTCGCCATCGCCCTCTCACCGGATCCGGTGACCCTCATCATCGCCCGCGCGGTGCAGGGCGCCGCCGGGGCGTTCCTCGTCCCCAGCTCCCTCGCCCTCATCACCTCGAACATGCGCGGCCCCCTCCAGGCGCGCGCCATCGGCGTCTGGACGGCGCTGACGACGGCCGCCACGATCGGCGGGCCGCTCGTGGGCGGCCTGTTCGTCGACTACCTGTCGTGGCGCTTCGCCTTCGTGGTCAACGTCATTCCGATCGCGGTGACCCTGTGGCTGCTCCCCCGCCTGGCCCTCCGCGACGTGCGCCGCGAGGATGCCGCGATCGACTGGACCGGTGCGGTGCTGTGCACCCTGGGCCTGGGCGGCATGGTGTTCGCCCTCATCGAGCAGCCGAACCTGGGGTGGGCGTCGCCTGCCATCTGGATGCCGCTGGCGCTCGGGATCGCGCTGTTCGCGGGCTTCCTCGTGCGTCAGCGCACGACACGGCACCCGATCCTGCCGCTTGTGCTGTTCCGGGTGCGCAATTTCTGGACCGGCAACGTGGCCACCGCGTTCATCTACGGCGCACTGACCCTCAACGGCTTCGTGGTCGGGGTGTATCTGCAGCAGGGCGCCGGACTGTCGGCGACGCTCGCGGGGCTGGCCACCATTCCGTCGACGGTGCTGCTCGTGCTGCTGAGCTCCCCGATGGGGGCGCTGGCCGGACGACTCGGTCCCCGCCTGTTCATGACGGCGGGGCCGCTGCTGATGGCCGCCGGGTCGCTGCTGCTCCTCACCGTGTCGCAGGAGTTCGACTACTGGTGGCAGGTGCTGCCCAGCATGCTGGTTTTCGGTTTCGGGCTGGCGGTGACCGTCTCGCCGCTGACGGCGGCGATCCTCGGCGCGATCGAACCGGCGCGGTCGGGCATCGCCTCGGCGGTCAACAACGCCGTCTCCCGCGTCGCCGGCCTCATCGTCATCGCCATGCTGGCCGCTATCGTCGGCGGCTCGCTCGACCTCGAGGGCTTCCATCGGGCGGCGGTCGCGACCGCGCTGCTCATGGCCGCAGGCGGGATCGTGTCGTTCTTCGGCATCCGCAATCCGCCACGCCCGGCCACCGCCGAGGCCGGCGCTGCGACGCCGACGCCCTAGCGCCGGCACCTCCGTCGGGCCACCCGGTAGTCAGCGGCATCCTCCCCTGCAAGACTGACCACATGACCGCGATCGAGAATTCGAAACTGACCGTCGTCGGCGCCGGCAGCGTCGGCTCCTCCACCGCCTACGCCGCCCTCATCCGGGGGTCGGCGCGCCACGTCGCGCTGTATGACATCGCGAAGGAGCGCGTCGAGGCCGAGGTGCTCGACCTCGCCCACGGCACCCAGTTCACCGGATCCAGCGACATCACCGGCGGCGACGACATCTCCGTCGCCGAGGGGTCGCACGTCGTGGTGATCACCGCCGGCGCGAAGCAGAAGCCCGGGCAGACCCGCATCGAGCTGGCCGGCACCAACGCCGGCATCCTGAAGACGATGATGCCGCAGCTGCTGGAAGTGGCGCCCAAAGCGATCTTCGTCATCGTCACGAACCCCTGCGACGTGCTCACCGTGCTGGCGCAGGAGGCCACTGGCCTGCCGCCCGAGCGCATCTTCGCCTCGGGCACGGTGCTGGACACCTCGCGCCTGCGGTGGAAGCTGGGCCAGCGCGCCGGGGTGTCGTCCTCGAGCGTGCACGCCTACATCGTCGGCGAGCACGGCGACACGGAGTTCCCGCTGTGGTCCAAGGCCTACATCGGCACGGTGCCGATCCTCGAGTGGGAGACCGAGGGCCACCCCCGCATGTCGGTCGACGAGCTCGACCAGATCGCCGTCGACGTGCGGGATGCCGCGTACAAGGTGATCCAGGGCAAGGGCGCGACCAACTACGCCATCGGCCTGTCCAGCGCCCGCGTGGTGGAGGCGATCCTGCACGACGAGCACGCGGTCATGCCGGTGTCCACCGTGCTCGACGACTTCCACGGCGTGTCTGGCGTCGCCCTCTCGGTGCCGTCGATCGTCAGCGCGAGCGGCGCCAAGCCGATTCGCGAGACGCCCTTCTCGCCGAGCGAACTGGGACTGTTCCGCCGCTCGGCCGACGCGCTGCGGCGCGTGGCCGACGACCTGCGCGACTGAGCGCCGGCGTTCAGCCGACGCGGGCGCCCGGGATCGAGCCGATCAGCTCCCGCGTGTAGTCCTGCGTCGGCTCCTGGAAGATCCGCTCCAGCGGCCCCTGCTCGAGGATGCGACCGTGCCGCATGACCGCAACATGATCGGAGATCTGCCGGATCACGCCGAGGTCGTGCGAGATGAAGAGGTAAGTCAGGCCGTGTTCGGCCTGCAGGTCGACCAGCAGCTGCAGCACCTGCTCCTGCACCGACACGTCGAGGGCCGAGACCGGCTCGTCCAGCACCACCAGCTCCGGCCGCAGCGCCAGCGCCCGAGCGATCGCGACGCGCTGCCGCTGCCCGCCGGACAGCTGGGCGGGACGCCGCGTGAGCATCTCAGGCGCCAGGCGCACCTGATCCAGCAGCTCCCGCACCGTGGCGCGGGCCTCCACCGCCCCCGCGCCGAACGCGCGCAGCGGCTCGGCGATGAGGCGGGCCACGCTCATGCGCGGATCGAGTGACCCGAAGGGGTTCTGGTAGACCACCTGCACGCGTCGGCGCAGCTGTCGCAGCTCGCCGCCGCGGAGAGCGGTGATGTCGCGGCCGTCGAGCAGAACGGTGCCGGTCTCGGGGTCGATGATGCGCGCCACCATGCGTGCCGTGGTGCTCTTGCCGGAGCCCGATTCGCCCACGAGCGAGAAGGTGGAGCCCCGGGCGACCGAGAAGTCGACGTCTTCTGCGGCCGCGACGGCGCGCGGCCCCGAGCGGTAGGTCTTGCCGAGCCCGCGCACCTCGAGCAAGGGCGCCGCCGCAGCGGCGTCGGGCGCCCGCGGCGCCACGTCGACGCTGGGCTGCAGCCGCCCGCTGTGCAGGCCCGGAGCGGCCGCCACGAGACGGCGGGTGTACTCGTGCTGCGGTGCGGCGAGGACGTCGCGCGCACGGCCGCTCTCGACGATCTCGCCGTGGTGGACGACGACGATGCGGTCTGCCCGGTCGGCGGCGACCGCCAGATCGTGGGTGACCAGCAGCACCGCGGTGCCGTGAGCAGCCGCCAGCTGCTGCATCCGGTCGAGCACGTGGCGCTGCACGGTGGCGTCCAGGGCGCTGGTGGGCTCGTCGGCGATCACGAGATCTGGTTCGCACGCCCACGCGATGCCGATGAGGATGCGCTGGCGGAGTCCGCCGGAGAGCTCGTGGGGGTACTGCTCGGCGCGTCGGGCTGCGTCGGGGACACCCACCTCGGCGATGATCTCGACCGCGCGCGCTGCGGCATCCGCACGCGAAAGCCC
>NZ_JANJFJ010000164.1:0-5798 GCF_024626565.1 Microbacterium sp. zg.Y909 | reverse complement strand
ACGCAGGCTCTCGGCGATCTGCTCCCCCACCCGCAGCAGGGGATTGAGGCTGTGCGACGGGTCCTGCGGGACGAAGCCGATGCGCGCCCCCCGCACCCGGCGCAGCGCCGCGGTCGACGCCGTGCGCAGGTCCATCCCGTCGAAGCGGATCTCGCCGTCGCGGATGTGCGCCTCGGGCGGGAGCAGCCGCACCAGCGCGTGCGCGATCGTGCTCTTGCCTGATCCTGATTCGCCGACCACGGCGACGATCTCGCCGGCGTCGACGTCGAAGTCCACACCGCGCACCGCCGCATTCGCGCGTCGGCCGGTGCCGTAGTCCACGCGCAGTCCGCGCACGTTCAGCAGGGCGGTCATCGGTCACCTCGAATCGATCGGGCCACGCTGTTCACCGACAGCACGACGGCGAGGATCACCGCGCCCGGCAGCAGGCTCAGCCACGGTGCGGTGGCGACGAAGTCGCGCCCGGCCGAGACGAGCGCGCCCCACTCCGGCGCGGGGGGCTGGGCGCCGAATCCCAGGAAGCTCAGTGCCGAGACGGAGAGGATCGCCAGGGCCAGCTCCATCGCGGCCATGGCGATGATGGGCCGCGCGGCGTTGGGGAGCACGTGCCGCGCGAGCACCGCGGGGCCGCGCACCCCGAGGGTGCGGGCCGCTTCGACGTATTCCTCGGCACGCACCCGCAGCACCTGGGAACGCATGATGCGGGCGAACGATCCGGCCGCCCCCAAGCCGACCCCGAGCGCGATGGACAGGGGGCCGAAACCGAGGGATGCCACGACGATCAGGGCGAGGAGGATGCCGGGGATCGCGATGAGCACGTCGACGAAGCGCATGATGACGAAGTCCACCGCTCCGCCGACGTAGCCGGTGACGAGCCCCACGATGGAGCCGATCACGAGGCCGGCGGTCACGGCGAGCACCGCTGCCGACAGCGACAGCTGCGCGCCGTGGACGACCCGGGAGAAGACGTCGCGCGCGAGGTGATCGGTGCCGAAGAGGTGCGCAGCGCTGGGCGGCGCGAGCCGGGCGCTGCCGACCGAGGCATACGGGTCGAAGGGGGCGATGAGCTGGGGGGCCGCCACCGCCACGGCCGCGACGGCCAGGACGACGACCGAGATCAGCAGCGCGGGCCTGCGCAGGACGTTCATCGGGCGCTCACCTTTCCGCGCAGCAGCCGCGTGCGCGTGCGCGGGTCGATCACGCCGTACAGGCCGTCGACGACGAGTGTGACCACCGCGTACACCGTGGCGACGACCACCACGACCCCCATCACGACGTTGACGTCGCGGGCGAGCACCGCGTCGACGGTGAGGCGCCCGATGCCGTCACGCGAGAACACCGTCTCGACCACGGCGGTGCCGCCGGCGAGATAGCCGATCTGCAGCCCGATGATCGTGATGGAGGGCAGCAGGGCGTTGCGCAGCACGTGACGGGTCACGACGGTGCGCTGCGCGAGGCCCTTGGCGTTCGCGGTCGTGACGAACGGGCTCGCCCCGGCGTCGAACACGGCCGCCGAGAACACCTGGAAGAAGATGGCGCCGGTGGGAAGGGCCAGCGTGATGCCCGGCAGCACGATGCTGGCGAAGCCGCCGGTGCCCGAGGCGGGGAACCACCCCAGCCCGAAGGAGAAGACGCTGATCAGTACCAGGCCGGTGAGGAAGGCGGGGATGGCGATGCCCAGCGGCGGGATCTGGGTGACGACGTCGCGCAGCCACGCCGGGCGGGCGACGTAGGCCCACACCGTGAAGGCGAGGGCGGCGACGAAGCCGGCGACGAGGGCGAAGACGGCGACGGCGGCGGTGTGCGGGAACGCCCGTCCGACCATGGCGCTCACCGGCTCGCCCGTGGCGATCGAGACACCGAAGTCACCGGCGAAGATCCCGAGGAACCCGCCGAGGTACTGCTGCCACAGCGACCCGTCCAGCCCGTAGCGGGCGCGCAGGGCGTCGAGCTGGGCGGGATCGGTGGAGGTGGCATCCCCACCGCGCAGGGAGAGCGCGGCGAGGACGGGGTCGCCGGGCAGCGCGTGCATCAGCAGGAAGGCGACGGTGTAGGTCGCCCAGATCACGAAGACGCACTGCAGGATCTTCGGGATCAGGAAGCGGGCGATCACGCGCGCCCTGCTTCCTCCGTGCGCCGATGCCGCGCGCTGCTCCGGCGAGGCCATCAGTCCGCGACGACCCGGGTGTCGTACAGGTGCAGGCGCGCCGCCGAGTCGAAGGCGATGCCCTCGACGCCGGCCCGCGACGCGTGCAGCTGCACCGTCTCGAGCGTCGGGATCACGTAGGCGCGCTCGGCGACGAGCTGCTGCACCTGGTCGACCAGCTCCTGACGCGCGTCGGGGTCGGCCGTCTGCGCCTGCTCCTGCAGGAGCGCCTCGAGCTCGGCGTCGTCGACGATCCCCCAGCGGGCGGAGGATGCCGAGGACAGCAGGGTCCGCAGCGCATCGGGGTCGGTGCGGGTGAGGGCTGCACCCACGGCGTCGTAGTCACCGGAGGCGATCGCGCCGAAGAAGTCGCCGGGGGCCACCATCTTCAGCTGCAGGTCGATACCCGCCTCGCGCAGCTGGATCTGCGCGGCCTCCAGCACGTCCTGGGCGTAGAACGCGGTGACGGTCACGGTGAGCGCCTGGCCGTCCTTCTCGTAGATCCCGTCGGCGCCGAGCGTCCAGCCGCTCTCCTCGAGCAGCTCCTGCGCCCCGTCGGGGTCATGCGCCAGCACGTCGCCGAGGTCGGTGTACCCGGGCGTCGAGGAGGTCAGCACGCTGGTCGGGGCCGAGCCGCTGAGGGACCCGGTGAGCAGGTTGATCTGCTCACGGTCGAGGGCCTTCGAGATGGCCTGACGCACCGCCTCGTCGCCCAGCGGGCCGCGGGTGGTGTTCAGCACGAGCGCGTTGGGCACGCCGGGGTTCGCCTTGGCGTACAGACGGTAGGAGTCGGACCCGAAGCGCGCCTCGTCGACGTACGGCACGTCCTGGATGACGTCGTATTCGCCGGACTCGAGGCCGCCGGTGCGCACGCTCGCCTCGGCGATGATCGGGAAGCTGACCGCGTCGAGGTACGCCTCGCCGTCGTGCTCGCGCAGCTCGGACGCCCAGTCGTATCCGTCGCGCTTGACCAGGTCGACCGAGTCGTTGGGCACATAGGACTCCAGCGCGAACGGACCCGTGCCCACGACCGACTGGCACCGCTCCTCGGCGGGGGCGGCAGCCGTCTCGGCCGACAGGATGCCCAGCGACATGGTCGTCGCGCCCTGCTGGAACTGCACGTTGGGTGCGGAGAAGGTGACGGTGAACCGGGTGTCGTCTGCGATCTCGGTGCCCGCGTAGCCGGCCAGGTAGCCGCCCGCCAGCGATGCGGAGGCGCCGAGCTCGACGATGGCGTCGAAGTTGGCCGCGACCACCTCGGAGGTGAGGGCGGTGCCGTCGCTGAAGGTGACGTCGTCGCGCAGCGTGAACGTGTAGGAGGTCAGGTCCTCGTTGGCCTCCCACTCGCTCGCCAGCCACGGCACGATCTCGCCGGTCTCAGGGTCCTGATCCAGCAGCGAGTCGGCGATCTGGCGGCCGACGATGAGGGAGGTGGTCACCGACGTCTGCTGCGGGTCGAGGCAGGTCGGGTCCTCCTTCAGCGCGAAGACGATGTCCTGCGCGAGGTCGGCGGCGGGTGCCGACGACGTCTCTGCCCCGCCGGCACAGCCGGCGAGGGCGACGACGGCCAGTCCGCCGGTCAGTGCGAGCGCGATGCGGCGGGGGCCGCGAAGGCGTGGATGGGTCACGGTGTCTCCTTGGATGCCGATCGGGCGTCGGCGGTGGGGGGTGGGGGCTGGGGGCTGGGTCACGCCGGGATCGCGCCGGCGACCAGCTGGCCACGGGCGACGACGGCGACGATGTTCTCTGCGGTGAGGACGTCGATGTCCTCCCAGGGCCGTCCCCGCACGACCACGAAATCTGCGCCCAGTCCTGGCTGCAGCCGTCCGGTGGTGCCCGTGAGCCGCAGGGCGTCGGCCGCGTCCGAGGTTCCTGCCTGCAGGGCGCGCTCGGCGGTCCAGTCGAACGCGCGCTTCATCAGGCGCAGCTCCTCGAGCTGGTCGCCGAAGCGCACCATGATGCCGTTGGCGTCGGTCCCCAGCACGAATCGGATGCCGGCAGCCCCCGCCCCGGCGAAGTTCGCGTCGCGTTCGGCCACGACGGCGCGCGCCTTCTCGGCGGCCTCGTCGCTGACGCGGATGCGACGATCGGCGATGGCGTCGTTGATCAGCAGCGTGGGCGCGACCGGAATGTTGCGCTCCAGCAGGGTGTCCCAGTGCCGCGGCTGGATGCCGGTGCCGTGCTCGAGGGAGTCGACCTCGAACTCGAGGGCGATGTCGACGCCCTCGGCGGTGTGGGTGTGCGCGGCCACGAGCATGCCCAGCGCGTGGGCCTCGTCGACCGTCGCCGCGATCTCAGCGTTGGTCTGGTTGCGCCACCCCACCTTGTCGCCGATGGAGAGCACCCCGCCACTGGTGAAGATCTTGATGCCGTCGGCACCGGCGCGCGCCCATTCCCGCACGAGCTTGCGGCATTCGTCGGGCGAGTCGGCCACTGGCGGACGGTGGGGGTAGTGCGGCGGCACGAACAGATCGCCGTGCCCCGCCGTCATCCCCACCGGGCCGTGGACGAGCAGGCGCGGTCCCGGCATGAGCCCGGCGTTCAGGCCTCGCGCGGCGGCGAACTGCGCGTCGCCGCCGGCCAGGTCGCGCAGCGTCGTGACCCCCGATGCGGCGGCGGTGCGCGCGTGCGCGACGACGTGCAGCGACCGCTCCGATGCCGGCGTGATCAGCGGCCAGGTCATCCAGTCCACCGTCGACGGGGTCGCGGAGGACTCCAGGTGCACGTGCGTGTCGATGAGGCCCGGGATGACGCTGAACTCCGAGGGCGGGGCATCGACGGCGGTGACGGCGGTGATGCGCCCGTCGGTCCATTCAAGGGTCGCGGGGCCGCGATCGAGATCGCCGTCCCAGACAGACAGGCCGGTCACGGTCTGCGAAATCGCGGGCACAGCGGAACTCCTCGAGTACAGCAACGGGGGGGATGGATGCGACGACCCTGGCGTTCCAGTGACCAGGCTAGGGGTTCCGTCCGCGCCCTCCCGGCCATATGACGCAGTACGTCACGATGCTTAACCGTCTGGAAACATGAGGCACCGCCGATTCTTGGGCACGGGTTCGCCACCGGTAGGATCCGCGTCCGCGCTGGCTCGCGGCGGGTTCGGGCGGCGGGCGGCGCCGTGTCGGCGGCTCCGCATAACCTGAGGGCATGGCCACTCGACGCCCCACGACAGCCGCACCGTACCGATGCACGGAGTGCGGCTGGACGACCCTCAAGTGGGTCGGCCGCTGCGGGGAATGCCAGCAGTGGGGCACCGTCGTCGAAGCGGCGGAGCAGACCGGCATCGTCCGCACAGTCGCACCGGTGGCGCCCGGAGCCGCCCGGGCCGCTCGGCCCATCACGCAGGTGCAGACGCAAGAGGCGGCCCGCACGACCAGCGGCATCGGCGAGTTCGACCGGGTGCTGGGCGGGGGCCTCGTTCCCGGGGCGGCGATCCTGCTCTCCGGCGAGCCGGGGGTCGGCAAATCGACGCTGCTCACCGAGGTCGCCGCGCAGAGCGCGCGGGTGGGTCGGCGGGTGCTGTATGTCAGCGCCGAGGAGTCGCTCGGCCAGGTGCGCCTGCGCGCCGAGCGCACCGGAGCGCTGCACGACGAGCTGTATCTCGCCAGCGAGACCGACCTTGCCACGATTCTGGGGCACGTCGACGAGGTGA
>NZ_JANJFJ010000163.1:0-9676 GCF_024626565.1 Microbacterium sp. zg.Y909 | reverse complement strand
CCGGCCAGCCCGACGCTGCCCGCGGGCACCCGCGTGCGCGGCGTCGGCAGTCGCGGCACGTCGAAGGGCCAGTCGTCGCTGACGAGGTAGCCGAAGCCCGGCGCGAAGCCGGTGAACGCGACCGTCCACCTCGCCTCGCGGTGGCGGCGCACGACTTCGTCCACGGTGACGCCCAGGGCCTCGGCGGTCTCGGCGAGGTCGGGGCCGTCGTACCGGATCGGCACCACGACCTCACCGGCATCCACCGTCGCGGTCGGAGCCGGCGGCGCGTGGGCGATCCACGTGCGGGCCGCCGCGAGCGACAGCACCGCCGGGTCCACCTGCACGAGCACGGTGCGCGCCGCGGGCACGACGTCGACGACGCCGGGGCGGGACGCGTGAAGCCGGGCGTGCAGGTCGCGGGCGGCGGAGGGGGAATCGACCTCGGCCAACAGCGCCGCCCGGCCGAAGGGAAGGATGCGCGGCGGGCTCACCACGGCGCGCGCACCGCCACGCCTTCGGCGGTGAGCGCCCGTCGCGCGGCGAGGGCCATGGCCACCGCGCCCGGTGAGTCGCCGTGGACGCAGAGCGACGCGGCATCGGTCACCACCACCGTGCCGTCGACGGCCACCACCGTCCCCTCGACGGCGAGGCGCACCGCGCGCTCGGCGACCTCCGCGGCGTCGTGCAGCAGCGCTCCGGGCTCGCCGCGGGCGACGAGCGTGCCGTCGGCACGGTAGCCGCGGTCGAGGAACGCCTCGCGCACGAAGGCGAGTCCTGCCGCCACCGCGGCCACGGCGATCTCGCCGTCGAGCCCCAGCACCGGCACGGCCCGCCCCAGCCGCGCGGAGAGCTCGGCGACGGATGCCGCCACGGCCTCGGCCGCCGCCCGCTCGGCGGACACCGCGTGATACAGGGCGCCGTGCGGCTTGACGTACCGGATGTCGGCCCCGGCCGCGGCGAGCGCGTCGAGCTGCGCGGTGACGTCGGCACGCAGCTGGGCGGCGCCGACATCGATGCGCACGCGACCGAAGTTCGCCGTGTCGCGGAACGACGGGTGCGCCCCCACCGCGACGGCTCCGGCTTCGGCCGCGGCCACCGCCACGCGCATCGAGGCGTCGTCTCCGGCGTGACCGCCGCACGCGATGCTGGCGCTGGAGACCACGGTGAACATCGCGGCGTCGTCGGCCGTGGGCTCGCCCCGGACCGTCTCGCCGAGATCGGCGTTGAGGTCGATCGCGTGCATGCGACCACGGTAGTGCGCGCGGCGACGGGCCACCGCGCGTTACGAGTGCGTAAAGGCTGGCGCGCGGGCAGTGCGCCGCACCCCCGGGGCACGGCAGGATGGACCGCATGCCCCAGGATGCCGCGCCGCTGCTGCAGGTCCGCGATCTCGCCGTCGACTTCCGCACCATGGACGGCTCCGTCCGTGCCGTCGAGAACGTCGAGTTCGACCTCGCCGCCGGAGAGACCCTCGCCATCGTCGGTGAATCCGGTTCCGGCAAGTCGACGACGGCCATGGCGGTCATCGGGCTGCTGGCAGGCAACGGCCGCGTGGCCGAGGGCAGCATCGTGCTGGACGGACAGCAGCTGGTCGGCGCGTCGGAGTCGGTCATGCGCGACATCCGCGGCAAGTCGATCGGCCTCGTGCCGCAGGACCCGATGTCCAACCTCAACCCGGTGTCGAAGATCGGCACGCAGATCGCCGAGACGCTGCTGGCCCACGGCATGGCCACCCGCAGCGATGTGGACCGCAAGGTCGTCGAGACCCTCGCCGCTGCCGGTCTTCCGAACGCCGAGAAGCGCGCAAAGCAGTACCCGCACGAGTTCTCCGGCGGCATGCGCCAGCGCGCGCTCATCGCGATCGGCCTGGCCTGCAATCCGCGCCTGCTGATCGCCGACGAGCCCACGAGCGCACTGGACGTCACGGTGCAGAAGACGATCCTCGACCAGCTCGGCCGCATGACCGGGGAGCTCGGCACCGCCGTCATGCTCATCACCCACGACCTGGGACTCGCCGCCGAGCGGGCGTCGCGCGTGATCGTGATGCACCGCGGCCGCATCGTCGAGCAGGGACCGGCGCGGCAGATCCTCGAGGACCCGCAGGCCGAGTACACCAAGGCGCTCGTCGCCGCCGCACCCTCGGTGGCGGCGGTGCGCCTGCGGCCACAGGTCTTCCGGCAGCCGGATGCCGCAGGCTCCGAGCCCGGCTCGGCCACCGGACCGACACCGATCCCCACTGCGCGGCCCACTGTCGTCCCGAAGGCGACGAGCACCCCGGCGACCACGACGCCGCGCACCCCGGCATCCGATGGCGCCCCGTCCCCTGTCGACAACATCCTCGAGGTCGACGGCCTGACGAAGGTCTTCCCGGTGCGCGGCAGCAAAGACGACTTCGTCGCGGTGAAGGACGTCTCCTTCGCGATCCCCCGCGGCGAGACGGTGGCCGTGGTGGGCGAGTCGGGGTCGGGCAAGACCACGACCGCGCGCATGGTGCTTAAGGTCATCGATCCGACGTCGGGGTCGATCCGCTTCGACGGGCAGGACGTCGCCTCGCTCAAGGGCCGGCAGCTGCGCGACTTCCGCCAGAAGGTGCAGCCGATCTTCCAGGACCCGTACTCGTCACTGAACCCGATGTTCACGATCGGGCGCATCATCGAGGAGCCGCTGACCTTCTACAAGCGCGGTTCCGCGAAGGACCGTGCGGCCCGCGTGCGGCAGCTCATGGACGACGTCGCCCTCCCCCAGTCCATGCTGCGCCGCTACCCCGCGGAGCTGTCGGGAGGCCAGCGGCAGCGCGTCGCGATCGCGCGGGCGCTGGCCCTGTCACCGGAACTCATCGTGTGCGACGAGCCGGTCTCGGCGCTGGACGTGCTCGTGCAGGCGCAGATCCTGACGCTGCTGGGCGACCTGCAGCGCGAGTACGGGCAGAGCTACCTGTTCATCTCCCACGACCTCGCCGTGGTGCGCCTGATCAGCGACTACGTCTGCGTGATGAAGGACGGCGCGCTGGTGGAGGCCGCCAGCTCCGAGGAGATCTTCACCAACGCCCGCGACCCGTACACCCGCAAGCTGCTGGCATCCATCCCGGGCAACGAGCTCGACATCGCCGTCTGACCTCGGCGGATGCCGCGCGAGCGGACGCCGGCCTCCGGCCCGACCGGGGTCAGCGTGCCCGGGTGCGGGGGTCCATCGCCTCGCGGAGCGATTCGCCCAGCAGGGTGAAGCCCAGCGCCGTGACGGCGATGCAGATGCCCGGGAGGAACGCCAGCCACGGCGCGATGGCGAGCTCGGCCTGCGCGTAGGTGAGCATGCGGCCCCACTCCGCCGTCTCGGGGCGCCCGCCGCCGAGGCCGAGGAACGACAGCGCCGCAGCGTCGATGACGGCGGTGGCGAGCGTCAGGGTCCCCTGCACGATGACCGGGCCCACGCTGTTGGGCAGCACGTGGCTCATCGTGATGCGGCCTCGGCCCAGGCCCAGCGTCTGGGCGGACAGCACGTAGTCGCTCGAGCGCTGCTGCAGCATGGAGGCGCGCAGGAGCCGCGCGAAGATCGGCACCTGCGACGCTCCGATGGCGATCATCACCGCGAGCTGCGACTGACCGAGCACGGCGGCGATCGACACCGCCAGCAGCAGGGTCGGCACCGACAGCAGGATGTCGACGAAGCGCATCACGACGTTGTCGACCCAGCCGCCGAAGGTGCCGGCGATGAGCCCCAGCAGCGCGCCGCCGGCGAGGCCGAAGGCCGTGGAGATCACGCCGATGAGCAGCGACGCCCGCGCACCCCAGATGAGCTTGGAGAGCACATCGCCACCGAAGCGGTCGAGCCCGAGCGGGAACTCCGCGATCTCGCCGGGGCCGGGGATGGAGGTCGGGGTGATCGAGCGGGCGCCGGGAAGCGCCGTCTCGGGGTACGGGGCGAGCCACGGCGCGAGCACCGACACCGCCACGAAGAGGAAGATGATCGCCGCGCCGATCCAGGCGGTGGGGTTGCGCCGCAGCCGCCGGAACACGTCCCGCCAGAAGCCGCCCTGGGTCTTGGCGGCGAGCAGTTCGTGGTCGACGACGAGGTTGTCGTCGACGGGTCCGCCGCTCGGGGCGGGGGGCAGGATGGCGGAACTCACGAGACCCTCACTCTCGGGTCGATGAAGCTGTACGAGATGTCTACGAGCAGGTTGATCAGCGCGTACGCGATGGCGATGAAGATGATGAAGCCCTGCAGCACGGGGAAGTCACGGGTGAAGATCGCGCGGGAGAGGAACGACCCGATGCCCGGGAAGGCGAACACCGTCTCGGTGAGGATCGCCCCCGACAGCAGCAGGCCGACCTGCAGACCCACCGTGGTGATGACCGGCAGCATGGCGTTTCGCAGGATGAACCGGTCGCGCAGCGTCTGCCGCGACACGCCCTTCGCCTTGCCGGTGCGGACGTAGTCGGCGTTCTGCACCTCGAGCACCGAGGCCCGGGTGATGCGCACGATGATCGCGAGCGGAATGGTGCCGAGCGCGATGGCGGGCAGGAGCAGATGCAGCAGAGCGTCGCCCGCGGCATCCCATTCCCCCGTCAACAGCCCGTCGAGCACGTAGAACCCGGTGTAGTGGGTCGCGTCGATGCGGGGGTTCTGCCGGCCGTCGCTGGGGAGCCAGCCCAGCTGCACCGCGAAGATGTACTTGAGGATGAACGCCAGGAAGAACACCGGGATCGTGATGCCGACGAGGCTGAACACGACCGCCGCGTGGTCGGTGAACTTGCCGTGGCGGCGGGCCGCCCAGTACCCGAGCGGGATGCCGATGCCGACGGCGATGATCAGCGCCAGCAGCGACAGCTCGATCGTGGCCGGGAAGCGGCGGAAGAACTCCTCGGTCACCGGGCGACCGGTCTGCAGCGAGACGCCGAAGTCGCCCGAGAGCAGCCGACCCATCCACACCAGGTACTGCTCGAGGATCGGCCGGTTGAAGCCGTAGAGCTCGTTGATGCGCTCGACGGCTTCGGGCGTGGCCCTCTCGCCCAGGAGGGCCAGCGCGGGGCCGCCGGGCAGGGCCCTGACCCAGAAGAACAGCAGCAGGCTCAACCCGAAGAGCGTGGGGATCAGAAGCAGCAGCCTCTTACCGATGGTGCGCAGCAAGGCGTGGGTCCTTCGTCGTCTCGGCGTCGGAGTGCGGTGCGGGAGGAGGGGATGCCTCATCCCGCACCGCACATTACGGCACAGGCCGCGCTTACTCGGTCAGGACGATCTCGCTGAAGACCTCGTCGTTGACCGGGCTGGCCGGGTAGCTCTCGACCCGCGGGTCGAAGGCCAGCGTCGGCGCCGGGTGGGCCAGGGGCACGCCCGGGATGAAGGTCGCGACCATCTCGTTGATGTCCTCGTAGAGGGCCGACTGCTCCTCGAGGCTCGGGATGCCGCGGGCCTCCTGCAGCGCCTGGAACAGCTCCGGGTTGTCGAAGCCCCACTCGGCCGACTGCGCTCCGAAGAACACGCCCACGAAGTTGTCGGTGTCGTTGTAGTCGCCCGTCCAGCCCAGCAGGTGGATGCCGTGCTCGGTGCCGCCGGTGATGAGGTCGAGGTAGTCGCCCCACTCGTTGGAGACCGGGTTGGTGACGACGCCGACCTCACCGAGCTGAGCCGAAAGCACGGTGAAGATCTGCTCCGGGTCCGGCATGTAGGGGCGCGAGACGTTGACGGGGTAGTTGAACGTCAGCGTGAGCGGGTTCGCCTCGTCGTAGCCGGCCTGCGCGAGCAGCTCCTGCGCCTTCGCGGGGTCGTACTCGTAGGTGGTGACGTCGCTGTTGTAGCCGTTGACGGTGTCTGGCATGAACTGCGTCGCCTTCTCGGTGCCCTCAGGGAGCACCTGCGAGATGAGCGCGTCCTTGTCGATCGCGTACGACAGCGCCTCGCGCACGACCGGGTCCTGCAGCTCGGGCACGGCCTGGTTGAACGCGAGGTAGAGGATGGTGAACGGCGGCCGCGAGACCATCGTGAAGCCGTCCTCTTCGAGGGCGGCGGTGTCGGCGGGACCGACGAGGTCGTAGCCGTCGATCGAGCCGGCCTCGAGCGCCTGACGGCGGGCGGTCGGGTCGTCGATCACGCGGAAGATGATCTCGTCGATCTGACCGGTGTCGCCCCAGTAGTCCTCGTTGGCGGTGAGGGTGAGCTGCTCGCCCGGCGCCCACTCGGAGAAGACGTAGGGACCGGTGCCCGACGGGTGGCCCATCGCGTACTCCGAGAGCGTCGGGGCCTCGGCGGTGCCGCCCACCTCGTCGGCGGCGAACTCCTCCATCGCGGCAGGGCTCTGCATCGAGAACGCCGGCAGCGACAGCGCGGGGATGAACCCGGCGAAGGGCTGGTTCAGCGTGACGGTCGCGGTCGTGGCGTCATCGGCGGTGCACGAGGCGTAGACCGCCTCTTCGGGGCTCGACGCGTAGCCGCGGAAGAGCTTGTTGTAGTAGTAGCCCAGCGCCTCGCTGGCCGCCAGACCCTCCCAGTTGTACCAGCGGTCGAAGTTGGCGCAGACGGCCTCGGCGTTGAACTCGGTGCCGTCGTGGAAGGTCACGCCCTCCTTCAGCGCGAACGTGTGCGTGAGGCCGTCCTCGGAGGACTCCCACGACTCCGCGAGCAGGGGCGCGGGGTCGGCGGTGCCGGGCTCGGTGCCGACGAGACCCTCGAAGATCTGACGCGAGACACGGAAGGTCTCACCGTCCTGGGCGAAGGCGGGGTCGAGGCTCGCCGGGTCGGCGGAGGCGCCGAAGACGAACGTGCCGTCGACCTCGGCGTCGGCGGTCGCGTCGTCGGTGCCGGCGTCGCGCTGGCTCGAGCAGCCCGACAGCACGAGCGCGGCCAATGCCACGCCCGCGGCGGCCGTCAAGGCTCCGCGTCGGTTTCGTGAATGGAGCATGGTGGTGCACCTTCCTGGAAGCAGGGCCGCCGAGCCGTTCTGGGCGACGGGTCGGCGGGTGATGATCCTCGACGCTACCGGTGCGGCGCGTCGCGGTTGATTACACCTTTGTCTCGATCCTGTTTCGGAGGCGGCGAGCGGGGGCGCCGGTAGCGTGGAGGCATGGCGCGCGCAAGCATCGAGGAACCGCCCCCGCAGGCACGGCTGTCCGACGGCACGATCGCGCGCATCGTGCCGTCGCGATACGTCTCGGGCTTCGAGCTCGACGTCGATGGCACCCCGCAGTCCCACGTGGACCTCGACGACCCCACGCACCTGCATTTCGAGTACGTCGCCCGGATGGGCGCGGTCATCGACAGGCTGCGGATGCCGGGGCAGCCCCTGTCGGCGGTGCACCTGGGCGCGGGGGCGCTGACCCTCCCCCGCTACATCGAGGCGACCCGGCCGGGGTCGCGTCAGCAGGTGATCGAACTCGAGCAGGCCCTCGTCGACCTCGTGCGCGCGGAGCTGCCGCTCCCCCGCGGCGCGCAGGTGCGCATGCGCATCGGCGACGCCCGGGCGGGTCTTGACCGACTGCCGCCGGCCCTGCGCGGCAATGCCGACCTGCTGGTGTCCGACGTCTTCGCCGGCGCGCAGACCCCCGCGCACCTGACGACGGTGGAGTTCTACCGCGCGGCATCCGCCGTGCTCGCGCCCGACGGCGCGCTGCTGGTGAACGTCGCCGACGGCTCGGGCCTGGCCTTCGCACGCCGTCAGGTCGCGACCGTGCGCGAGGTGTTCGCCCACGTCATCGTGCTCGCCGAGGTGCAGCTGTTCAAGGGTCGCCGGTTCGGGAACCTCGTGATCGCCGCCTCGGCCTCGCCCCTTCCCACCGAGTGGCTGCCGAGGCTCATGGCCGCCGGTCCCCACCCCGCCAAGGTGGCCGAGGGCGGGGAGCTCGACGAATTCGTCCGCGGCGCGCGCATCGCCACCGACGCGGATTCGACGCCGTCGCCGAAGCCGGCAAGCTCGGTGTTCGACCGCTGACCGGCACGGTCAACAGCACCGGGATGCCGGCGCCTCGGCGTGGCCTCAGGCGCTCGGCGCCCCGGCGGGTGACACTGGACAGCGCGAGCCGCGCACGGAAGGAGTCGATCGTGAGCTACATCCTCGGGTACGACCCGGACACCCTGCGCGAGCAGGTGGATCTGGACCGCTGCCAGGAGCGTCTCGACGAGATCGGCGAGCAGCGGAGCCTCGGCGCGCTGCTGGAGCGGGTGTGGCTGCTGAAGGTGCTCGACCGCCTCGACGAGGCACTGCTGATCTCCGAGCAGTCGGTGCGCCTGGCGCGCATGGCCGGCACCCGCAAGGACCTGCTGCGGGCCCGCGTGCTGCACGCGACGATCCTGCAGTTCCGGGGCGCCTACGCCGCCGCCGAGCAGGAGCTGACCACCTGCGCCGAAGAGGCCGACGGGCAGGGCTGGGCAGCGGTCGGCGCCTTCGCCTACCAGCACCGCGGCAAGGTGCACTACGACGCCGGGGACTTCGTCTCGGCCCGCGCGGACTTCAAGCGCGCCCTGTTCCTGCGCCAGGAGGCCGGGGCCCCCGAGGACCAGCTCGAGTCCACGCTCATGGCGATCGACGCCGCGGAGCGGCGCCGCGGACGCGTACTCACGGCCTGAGTGTCGTAGGTACGTTCTACTCTTCGGTCATGTCAGACCTGCAAGACGTGCGCCACATGGCGCAGCAGCTCATCGCCGAGCACCTCGACGATTCGTGGTCGTTCGCGTTCGACCACGCCAAGCGGCGCGCGGGGCTGTGCAACTACGGCGAGAAGCGCATCAGCGTCTCGCGGTACCTCTCTGCGCGCTACGACGACGACACGAACCGGCAGACCCTGCTGCACGAGGTCGCCCACGCCCTCGCCGGCGCGTCGGCCGGTCACGGCGCGATCTGGCGGCGCACCGCGCGGCGCATCGGCTACACCGGCGGCACCACCCACCACGGCGAGCCGGCGAACGACCTCGCCCCCTGGGTGGGACTGTGCCCGGCCGGCCACACCGCCTACCGACACCGGCGCGTCACCCGAGCCACGTCGTGCGCGAAGTGCGCGCCGACCTTCGACGAGCGCTTCCTGTTCCAGTGGCGACGGCGCGAGATCTCCCCAGCCACGCGGCTCGCGGCGCTCACGCCGCGCTGACCCGCCCGCCGGCTCAGTACCGCTCGAAGACGCCCGCCCGCAGCACCGGCACGACGGCGACGGCGTCGATTTCCGCAGCCCTTCGCACCTCGTCGCCGCTGCCGCGCTCGAGCAGCTCCTGCCCGGAGCCGCTGGCCGTGAGCAGGTGACGCACGGCACCGCGCAGTCCCCGCAGCGACTCGCACGCGGCTGCCGCCTCGGGTGAGGAATGGTCGAGCCCCCGCAGGGCGAGCGCGTCGATCACGGCGCCCGCACCCAGCTGGTCCTCGACCGCGAAGCGCAGCGACGCCGCCGGGTCGGATCCCGCGAGCTCACCCGCGGCGAGCACGGCGACGCTCGTCCGCGCGCCCCGGTGAATCTGCTCGGCCAGCACGGCGTCGGCCACCGCCGACGCGTTGCGCAGGCACCCGAGCATCACGGTCGTACCCGTCTGGGCGAGCGCAGCGGCGAGCGCAGCTCCGTTCCACGAGTCCGCATGCGCCGCCTCGTCGAGCGCCACGGACTCCCCCGCCGCGACGCGATCGGTGACGGTGGAGCAGAACCGCAGCACGTCGACCACGACGGTGACGTCCGCAGGCTGCAGCCGCTGCCGCCCGGCATCCCCCCAGTCGAAGCGCACCTGA
>NZ_JANJFJ010000162.1:0-9682 GCF_024626565.1 Microbacterium sp. zg.Y909 | reverse complement strand
GGTCGCGTCGTACATCGACCGGGCCCCGGCCGACGGCGCCACCGTCGTCGTTGACGGCCGCGGCGTCGAGGCCGACGGCGATCCCGACGGGTTCTGGCTCGGGCCCACCCTCATCGACCGTGTGCCGACGACCTCATCGGTGTACCGCGACGAGATCTTCGGCCCGGTGCTGTCGATCGTGCGCGTGTCCGGCTACGAAGAAGGGCTCGAGATCATCAACGCCAGCCCGTACGGCAACGGCACCGCGATCTTCACCAACGACGGCGGCGCCGCTCGCCGGTTCCAGCGCGAGGCGCAGGTGGGGATGATCGGCATCAACGTGCCGATCCCGGTGCCGGTGGCCTACCACTCCTTCGGGGGCTGGAAGGCGTCGCTCTTCGGCGACGCCAAGGCGTACGGGCCGCACGGGTTCGACTTCTTCACCTCGGAGAAGGCCATCACCAGCCGCTGGCTCGACCCGTCCCACGGCGGGCTGAACCTCGGCTTCCCGCAGCACGACTGAGCGCACGGCGCGGTCCCCGCGCCCACGCGGCTCGAAGCTCAGGTGGCGTAGACGCGCAGCCCGGCGGGCACGGCCCGCACGTCCAGCGTGAAGCCGGACTGCGGGGCCTCTTCCAGCTCGCCGTCGTGCACGTACGAGCCGGGGGCCCTGCCCGGCTGTGCGCGCGCCCGCCAGTGGCCCGTGACCTGCCGCTCGAAGTGCGACGCCGGCGGCACCAGATGCAGCAGCCGCAGCAACCGCAGCGTGCGGCGCCCGAACGCCAGGGATGCCATGGCGCGCAGCCGGGAGCCGCGGGCGTGATGCAGGCGCACGTCGAGCACCGGGTCATCCAGCGTCAGGCGCTGCATCATCGCGTGCCGATGCGGGTCGTTGCGTCCCACGCCGACGAACACCGACCACACCGTGGCGGTGCGCCCCTCGTGGGTCACGCGCACCGGGTGCGCGGCCCGCAGGGCGGCGACGATCGCGCCCAGCCCGCCGACCCACTTGCCCAGGCTCGCGCGTTCGGTGCGCTCGGCGAGGAACTGCGGGTATGTCCCGAGCGACACCGCGTTGAGCACCGTGATCGGCTCGCCGTCGTCGACGGAGACCTCCGCGACCACCACTTCCCGCAGTAGCCCCGCGGTGAAGGCGGCCAGCGCGGCATCCGCGTCGTCGATTCCAGCGGCGCGGGCGAAGTGGTTGTAGGTGCCGCCGGGCACCACCAGCAGCGGCACGCCGTGGCGCCGGGCCAGATGCGCCATACGCGAGACCGATCCGTCACCGCCGAGAACGCCCAGCGCGCGCGGCGGGTCCTCACCGGCCATCGCGGCTGCGACCACGTCGCCGAGGTCGTCGTCGGGGCCCAGCTCCTGCACCCGCGCCCGCGGGAGCCGCTCGCGGATCACCGGCAGCGGGTCGGCACGCAGCACCGCTTCGCCGGCGCCGCTGTTGGCGAGCAGCAGCAGCCCGTCGCCGTCGGGACGAGCGGGCGAGCTGTTGTCGGGCATGACCGCGACGCTACCCCTGGCACACGATCGACGAGGCCGCTTGACAGCGGATGGATAGGCTGGGCGCCACCCTGCCAATCGTCGACGCACCGAGGCGTCGGCCGACCCCGAAGATCGGAGGTTCCCATGTCCATCAAGGCCGCCACCACCCGTGAGCGCAAGGCCGTCGTCGGCGAACCCGAGGTCGTCGAGGATGGGCGGGCCGTCGGGGTCGAGAGCTCAACCGAGTGGCTGACCCTCAAGCGCGCCGCCACGGCGCTGCAGGGCCTGCAGGCTCAGGACGGATCGGTCCCCGACGCGGCGGACCACGCCGCGGCCGACCTGCTCGTCACCGAGATCATCGACGCGGTCGACGCCCTCGCGCCCCTGTTCCCGCACGATGCGGAGTACCTCGCCGCTGTGGTGGACGACTTCGAGCGGTGGGTCGCGGCCAGCTTCGGCGTGCCGGACTTCCTCGACTCGCTGGTGGCGTTCCAGCCGCAGCGGCAGCGGCTCGACGGCATCCGCCATCTCGTCGTCTTTCCGATGTACACCCAGAACGGCTCGCGCAGCCGATTCGTCGAGGCGGTGCTGGCAGAGGTCATCTGGCCGGAGTTCATCGCCGACCTCGAGACCCGGTACAGCAACGGCCTGTTCGTGTCGCTGCGGCTCGTTGACTTCACCCCGGGGTACGACACGAACTCGGCGGTCCTCTTTCCCGAGACGGTCGCGATGCGGGAGATCCCGCCGTTCACGTGGGGCGCGATCTTCCAGGATCGCGAGGCGGCCCGCTACCGGCGCGTCGTGCGCGCGGCATCCGAGATCACGAAGCTCGACCTGCCCGCCGAGGCCGCCCGGCTGCTGGAGGACCAGCAGCTGGCGGAGAAGACGTTCGTCATGTGGGACCTCATCCACGACCGCACCCACATGCGCGGGGATCTGCCGTTCGACCCGTTCATGATCAAGCAGCGGATGCCGTTCTTCCTCTACTCGCTGGAGGAGCTGCGCTGCGACCTCACCGCCTTCCGGGAGTGCGTCGACATCCAGCGGGAGCTGCAGGCGCGGGTGGATGCCGGCGAGCACCTCTCCGCGGCCGAGGCCGAGACCCTGGAGCACGCGGGGCTCGTTCAGTACGCGGTGATCTTCGACCGGATCTTCCGGTTCGCGATCACCGGAGGCCGCGTGCGCAACTACGACGGCCTCGGCGGCCAGCTGCTGTTCGCGTGGCTGCACCAGCGCGGCGTGCTGCACTGGACCGACACGGCGCTCGCCTTCGACTGGGATGAGGTGCCGGCCGCAGTCGTGGCGCTGGGGGCTGCGATCGACGACCTGTACTGGCAGTCGATCGACCGGCCCAAGGTCGCCCACTGGCTCGCCGCCTACAGCCTCGTGAGCTCGGTGGTCACGCCGCACCCCGCTTCGGCGTGGGCGCGAGGTCTGCCGCAGGACGTGCTCGCCGGGGCGCCGAAGGGCTACACCGACGCGGTGCTGGACGACGAGTTCCCGCTGTCGATGTTCTACGAGGCACTCGAGAAGAAGATGCGCGGCGTGATCGCCTCGACCGCCGGCATCCGCGGCACGGACTGACCGCCCACCCGGGCCGCCTGCCCCGCCCGAGAAACCACTTTTCGGATGAGAAACCGCGCAACGCGGTGTTTCTCATCCGGATTGTGGTTTCTCGGCGGGCTGCGGCGCGGGCGCGGCGGGCGAGGCGAGCGCGGTAGGGTCGGGAACGTCGGTGGCCGGCACCGACTCGGGCGCGCCGGCGTAGAACGCGGACAGGCGGCGGTACGAGCGGGTCGTGAAGGCCAACAGGGCCGCGACCACCATCACCAGGCCCGCCACCAGGAAGACCAGGGCGATGCCGCGCGCCTCGCCCTCGCCGAGCACCGGGCGCCACGCGCCCTGACCGGCATCCGTCGCCAGGTACGGGACGATCCAGAACTGCGCGATCGGCGCGATGAGAAAGGCCGTCACCGGCGCCGATGCCGACTCCAGCGCCTGCGCGAACCCGAAGACACGCCCCTGGCGCTCGAACGGCACGACCTTCTGGATGACCGTCTGCTCCGCCGCCTCGGCCGCCGGGATCAGCGCCATGTACAGCAGCATTCCCGCGGCGTAGAGCCACCACCACTCGCGGATCGTGAAGAGCGCGCCGATCACCCCCATCGCGACGACTGCCAGCAGGAGGGTCCGCACCGGATTGCGACCGAGGCCCCTGGCGGCGATGACGATGCCTCCCAGGATGAACCCGATCGAGCTGACGCCGAGCACCACGCCCCACAGCTCCACCGGGAACAGCGTCAGGCCGTACGGGTCCATCAGGGCCATGTAGACCCCGCCGATGAGGTTGTTGAAGGTGGAGAAGACGATGAGGGCGAACAGCCCCGGCACCCCCGCGATCGCGGCGATGCTGCCGCGGATGTCGACCTTCGGCGCGTGGCCGCCGACGTCGGCGGGCTGGGTCTCGGGGATGCGCAGGAACGCCAGGTGCACGAGCGCTGCCGCGGTGACGACGATGGCGATGAGGATCGTCCACCCCATGCCCAGCAGCCCGATCGCCAGGCCCGAGAAGACGCTCGTGACGACGAACGAGATGCCCTGCACCGTACCCACCATGCCGTTGGCGTTCGCGTGCCGCTCGGTCGGCACGAGCAGGGTCACGGTCGTCGACAGCGCGATGTTGCGCATGTTCTCGATCACACCGCCGAACAGCACGATCGCCGAGAACACCCAGAACCACGGCCGGCCGAGGTCGATGAGGGTGGCTTCGGGGAAGAGCAGATAAAGGATGCCGGCGACGAGGAACGCGGTGAGGGTCACCAGGCTGGAGCCGACCATGACGCGGTGCTTGCGGTGCCGGTCCACGAGCGAGCCGAACGGGATCGAGAACACCGCGACGAAGAGCATGTAGGCCCCGCCGATCAGGCCCGTCGCCAGCACCGACCGGGTCTCGAGGTACGCCCAGAAGACCAGCGCGAACCACAGGAAGCTCGTCGTGATGTTCGCCACCGCGGTGTTGACGAGCACCTGCACGAACACGCGCATGCCGCCGGGCGGCGCGAGCGGGGAGGCGTTCCCGGCAGGCCCAGCCGGGACGGCGTTCTCGGCCATGGGGCGAGGGTAGTCACCGCAGCCGCCGCGCAACAGCCCCACCGCGGGCGACAACTAGGCTGAGGAACCGTGACGACCCTCCACGACACCGCCGTCCGCGGCTTCGCCAGCGACAACTACTCCGGCGTGCACCCAGAGGTGCTCGCCGCCATCGCAGCGGCGGGCGGCGGCCACCAGATCGCCTACGGGGACGACGACTACACCGCTGCCCTGCAGCAGGTGTTCGCCCGGCACTTCGGCGATGGCGTCGAGGCGTTTCCGGTGTTCAACGGCACCGGCGCCAACGTCACCGGCCTGCAGTCGATGCTGCCCCGGTGGGGCGCCGTGATCGCCGCGTCCACCGCGCACATCAACGTCGACGAGGGCGGCGCTCCCGAGCGGGTCGCGGGCATCAAGATCCTCACCGTTCCGACCGACGACGGAAAGCTCACCCCCGAGCTGGTCGACCGCGAGGCATGGGGATGGGGCGACGAGCACCGCGCCCAGCCGCTGGTCGTCTCGATCACCCAGTCCACCGAACTCGGCACCCTGTACACCCCGGACGAGATCCGCGCCCTGGCCGACCACGCCCACGCGCGCGGCATGCGCCTGCACCTCGACGGCGCCCGCATCGCCAATGCCGCCGCTGCGCTGGACCTGCCGCTGGCGGCGTTCACCCGCGACGTCGGCGTCGACGTGCTGAGCTTCGGCGGCACCAAGAACGGTGCGATGATCGGCGAGGCCGTCGTGGTGCTCGACCCCGCGGCATCCGAGGGTCTGCGGTACCTGCGCAAGCTCAACATGCAGCTGTCCTCGAAGATGCGCTTCATCTCCGCCCAGCTGATCGCGCTGCTCGACGGCGACCTGTGGCTGCGCAACGCCCGCCACTCCAACGCGATGGCCGCGCGGCTGCGCAGCGCCGTCGAGGCGGGCATCGCCGACGGCACGATCCGAGGCGTGGAGTTCACGCAGCCCACCCAGGTCAACGGGGTGTTCGCGACCTTGCCCGAGGGGGTCGCCGACCGGCTGCGCGAGCGATTCCGCTTCTACGACTGGGATGCCACCCGTCGCGAGGTGCGCTGGATGTGCTCCTTCGACACCGAGGCCGAGGACGTCGACGCCTTCGTCGCCGAACTGTCCCGCCTGACGCGCGACTGACCGCGGTCCCGGCGCGCGCTACGGCGCCGCGGGCCGGGTCATCGGGATGTGGGGGATGTCGTCTTCGACGAAGACCTCCCCGGAGCGGGCGAACCCGAAGCCCTCGTACCAGCGCTCGAGCTGCAGCTGCCCGTCCAGCACGATTCGCGCTCCGGCGCACGCGGCGACCGCGCGCCGCATGAGCTCCGCGGCAAGGCCTCGACCCCGTGCCACCGCTGCGGTCGCGACGCGTCCGATGCGCCGGCCGTCCGCTTCTCTGAGGACCCGCAGCGTGGCGAGGACCTCGCCGTCCTCCTCCGCCCAATAGAGGCGCGCGCCCGGCTCGACGTCCCTGCCGTCGAGCTCGTCGTATGCCGCGCGCTGCTCGACGACGAACACATCGACGCGGAGCTTCAGAATCGAATACAAGCGGATGGGGTCCATTTCGGCGGGGGCTGCCTCATGGAAGCTGACGGGCACGTCGAATACTCCTTCTTCGCCGGGGGATACTCCCGATTATTTCAGGTCTGCGCGCAGCGCCGGGCGGGCGGATGCCGCGACACGCGACGGACCCCGGGTCAGTGCCCGAGGGCCGCAACCACGTCGAGAAGGGTCGACGGTCCGCCGACGTTTCCGGGGACGACGACGTAGAGGCGGTCCGCGCCGTCGGCGGAGACGAGGTCCCACACGGACACCCCCGGCAGCACCTGTCCGCGCACGCGGGCGCGCGTGGCGCCGACGCCGGTGCGGGCGAGCTCCGCCGAGGTGATGCCGCCCTTGGCGACGACCGCCTCGACGTCGGGAACGAGCGTCTGCACCGCTTTCGTGAGGGCGCGCATCACGAGCTCGCCGTGGCGCAGCATGTTGTGCTCGGGTCGGCGGGTGCGCTCGGTCGCGATGATGGCCAGCCCGGTCTCGGCGAGGCGCTGGCGGGCTTCGGCCGCCGCCGCGCGCCCGGCGGCATCGGGGTCGGCGAACGCGTCGGCGGTGGCGATGACGACCGCGGGGCCGTGCCGCACCTCGAGCGGAGCGAGCTGCGCCGAGGCCCCGGCGGTGTGCGATCCGCACGCCACGAGCGTCGGGGCGGGGTGCGCCGTGAGCGGGGTGGGCAGGAGCCTCTCGGAGACGACCCCGGCGAGGGCGGCGGCCAGCGGCGCGGCGCTGCGTACCACCACCTCCCGGCCGGCGGCGCGCGCGTCGCGGATGCCCGCGGCGATGCGCTCGATGTCGTCCTCGGTCTCGGCGTCGGGGACGATCACGGCGCCTGCCGGAGCGGCTGCGATCGCGTCGGCCACGCGGCCGGAGCGGACATCGGCGAGCGCCACCGAGACGGCGTCACGCCCGGACTTCTCGGCGACGTAGTCCACCAGCACGCCGGTGGCGAAGGGGAAGACCGGGTCGTCGGCGTATTCGGTCTCGTGCGCGGGAAGGGTCTCGTCCCCGATGCGCACGAGGTGAATGCCGTCGAGCGTCGTGCGTCCGCCCGCGGGGAACGCGGGACAGAAGACGATCACGGCGTCGTCGCCGAGAAACTGCGCGGTCTCGGCGAAGACGTGCCCGCGCAGGGTCGAGTCCCCCCGCAGCACGAACTGCACCTCTTCGCCCAGCGCCGCGGCAGCGACACGGGCGGCGTCGCGCACCTCGCGGACGAGCGCGATGGCGGCATCCTCATCGATCGCGCGGGAGTTGGTCTGCACGTACACGCTGTCGGCCGCGCGCAGCGCCTCGCGGATGCCGTCGACGTCGAAGGCGAGCAGCACGTCGACGCCCGCGGCGGACTGGGTGCCGGTGGGGTCGTCGTCGAGCACGACGGTCTTCACCGGCCGTCCCCCGCCCGGTAGGTCTCGATGACGCTGGAGTCGTCGCGGCGCCCCAGCCCTCGTGCGTCGGCGGCGAGAAAGCGCTCGCGCGCTGCCTGCAGCACCGGCAGGTCGATGCCCACCGCCTCGGCCGCGTCGGCGACGAGCCCGGTGTCCTTGACGAAGATGCCCACCTGGCTGAGCACGGGCGCCTCCTCGCCGGCGAGCATGCGCGGCCCCCGGTCGCCGAGCATGAAGGATGCCGCCGCTCCCCCGCCCACGACGTCGAGCACGAACGCGGGGTCCAGGTCCAGGCGCTCGGCCAGGGCGAGCGCCTCGGCCGCCGCGACGATGTGCACGGCGGCGAGATGCTGGTTGACGACCTTCACGGCCTGCCCCTCGCCGAGCCTGTCGCCCACCACACGGGCGGAGCCGAGGGCCTCGAGCACCGGGATGGCGGCCGCGAGCGCGTCCTCTGATCCCGAGGCGAAGAGCACCAGGTCTCCCCGTCCGGCGCGGGCGACCCCGCCGCTGACGGGCGCGTCGACGACCGCGGCGCCGGCGGACTCGAGCCGCGCGCCCTCGGCGCGCACGGCGTCGGGTCCGACGGTCGCCGAGACGATCCAGGTGCGCCCGGCGACGGTGCCCGCGGCGAGCGCGGCATCCACCACCGCCGTCAGCTGCCCGCCGGTGGCGACCATGACGACCACGACGTCGACGTCACCGGCATCGGCGATGTCGGCGACGGTGCGCACACCGGCCGCCTCGGCGCGTTCCCGGCCTGCGGCGGCGGGCTCCACGCCCACGAGCGGGAGCCCGGCCCGAACGATGCTCTCGGCCATCGGCAGGCCGATCGCACCGAGTCCGACGAAGGCGACCTGCGGATGACGGGCCATGGGGATCTCCTCTTGCGGACGTACGGGGGGCACCGGCCGATGTGCGGGGCGCGCACGCGCGCCCCGCACGGTGTCAGTGACCGGGAACGCGGGCCTCTGCGTCTTCGAGCAGCGCGTCCGCCCGGGAGCGGAAGAACTTCGTGCAGAGCATCATGATCGCCCCGAGGAAGCCGAAGACGCCGAGCGAGACCACGCCCCACGCCCCGGAGTCCGTCGGGAAGGCCTCGTTGATGCCGGTGCGCATGATGGGAGCCACGAAGCCGCCGAGGTTGCCGAGCGAGTTGATCAGGCCGATGCCGGTGGCCGCAGCGGCGCCGGTGAGGAACGCCGTGGGGAAGGACCACGTGATCGGACCGGTCGACAGGAACGACGCCACCGCGACGGTGATCGCGGCGATGCCCAGCAGCGCCTGCCCGTTCGCTCCGGCCCAGGCCGACACGAAGATCGACAAGCCCGTGATGATGAAGAAGGCCGCGCCCCAGGTGCGCCGGCGACGCAGCGTGTGCGCGTGCTTGCCGACGTAGTAGCAGGCGAAGAGGCCCACCGCCCACGGGATGGCGGTCACCAGACCCACCTCCCAGCCCACGGCCCTGCCGATCAGTCCGGAGACCTGCTGCGGCAGGTAGAACGTCGTGCCGTACACGGCGATCTGCAGGCAGAAGTAGATGACGGTGAAGTACCAGACCTTCCAGTTCACCAGGGCCGCGCCGATGCCCCGCGGGCCGTCGTCGTTCTTGATGGCATCCTCGTGTTCCATCACCGCCTTCATCGCGAACTTCTCGTCGTCGGTGAGGAACTTCGCCTTCTGCGGCGAGTCGACGAGGAAGAAGATGGCGGCGATGCCGGCGACGACGGCGAGCATGCCCTCGGTGAAGAACATCACCTGCCAGCCTGCCCAGGGGGTGAACTGCTCGCCGAAGCTGATGAGGCCGCCCGACAGGGGGGCGCCGATCATCTGCGAGAACGGCTGGGCGAGGTAGAACAGCGCGAACATCTGCACGCGGCGCTTGTTGGGGAACCACTGCGCCAGGAACATGATGACGCCCGGGAAGAGCCCCGCCTCGGTGACGCCGAGGAGGAAGCGCAGCCACACGAACATCGTGTCGTTCGTCACGAAGGCGAACAGCGCCGCGACGATGCCCCAGGTGATGGCGATGCGGGCGAGCCAGAAACGGGCGCCGAACTTGTTCAGCAGCAGGTTCGACGGGATCTCGAAGATCGCGTAGCCGATGAAGAAGATGCCGGCGCCCAGCGCATACGCCCCGGCGGTGATGCCGCGGTCGACCG
>NZ_JANJFJ010000161.1:0-9760 GCF_024626565.1 Microbacterium sp. zg.Y909 | reverse complement strand
GCCTGCCCGATGACCAGCCACGCGCTCTGCCGCGACAGCGGTGCGCCGCGGACTCCCAGGAACAGCCGCGGGGTCGCACTCCCCCGCCGCGACAGCTCCGGCCGCACCCGCGTGAGGTAGGCGTCGACCGCCTCGCGCGCATAGGAGCCGACCGGCACGATGCGCTCCTTGTCGCCCTTTCCGCGCACGCGCAGCACGTCACCGTGCGCGAGATCGTCGACGTCGAGCTGGACGATCTCCGAGATCCGCGCGCCGGTGGCGTAAAGCAGCTCCAGCAGTGCGCGGTCGCGAAGACCCACGAGGTCACCCGGCAGGGCATCGGATGCCGCAGGCCCCGAGGCCTCGATGAGCGCCTCCACCTGCGCGATGGTGAGCGCCTTCGGCAGACGCCGCGCTGCCTTGGGCGGTCGCAGCCTTCCCGTCGGGTCGTCGTCGGAGACCCCCTCCCGCACCAGGTAACGGTGAAACGACCGCACCGCGGATTGCAGCCGCGCCAGGCTCGACGCCGCCGGCGGCGGGGCGGCCGAGGCGCGGTCGGCGATGAACGCCGACACCACGTCAGCCGTCACGGCATCGGTGTCAGCGATCCCCTGCGCCTCGAGCCAACGCGCGTACCCGTCGAGGTCGCGACGGTAGGCGGCACTGGTGTGCTCCGAGAGACCGCGCTCGACCGCGACGTGACGGAGGTACCCGTCGACCGCGCGCTCGATGCGCATGTCAGTGGCCGGCGGCCCCGGATCGGCGCAGGCGCTCCGCGGCGGCGAACGCTCCGATCGCGAGGATGCCGTTGCGCATCCGCCCCTCGAGGATGCCGGTGATCACGTCGTCCAGCGGCACCCACGCCAGGCGGATGTCGCTCTCCTCATCACCCCGGGCGTGCTTCTCGGCGGCGGCGGTGAGGCCCCGCGCGAAGAAGACGTGCAGCACCTCGTCGTTGCCGCCCGGTGAGCTGTGGAAGGTCACCAGCGGCTCCCACTGCGCGGCCACGAGGTCGGCTTCCTCCGCCAGCTCCCGCCGTGCGGCGTCGACGGGCGACTCCCCTTCGACGTCGAGCAGGCCCGCCGGAATCTCCCAGTCGCGGCTGCGGATCGGGTGCCGATACTGCTGGATCAGCAGCATCCGCCCCTCGTCGTCGAGCGCGACGACGGCCGCGGCACCGGTGTGCGCGACGTAGTCACGCACGATCTCGCCGTCGCCGTATCGCACGGTGTCGCTGCGGACATCCCACACGCGTCCCCGGTACACCAGCTCGCTGCGCACGACCTCGTACTCGACGGGCTCGTCGCGGAGCTCGGCGGGGTCGGGGAACTCCGCGGCGCCTGAGTCAGGCATTCTCGACGTCGAACAGTTCGCTGGCGCGGTGACGCTCGACGGCCGCGGCGATCAGCCCGCGGAAGAGCGGGTGCGGCTCGGTGGGCCGCGAGCGCAGCTCGGGGTGCGCCTGGGTGGCGATGTAGTACGGGTGCACGTCGCGCGGCAGCTCGACGTACTCCACGAGTCCCAGGTCCGGATTCACGCCCGAGAAGACCAGGCCGGCGTCGGCGATCTGGTCGCGGTAGCGGTTGTTGACCTCGTAGCGGTGGCGGTGACGCTCATAGGCGACGTCCGAGCCGTAGACCTCCGCGGCGAGAGACCCCTCCGCGAGCTTGGCCGGGTACAGGCCCAGGCGCATGGTGCCGCCCAGGTCGCCGCCTGCGAGGATGTCGACCTGCTCGGCCATCGTCGCGATGACGGGGAACTCGGTGTCGGGGTCGAACTCGCTCGACGACGCGCCCTCGAGCCCGGCGACGTTGCGCGCGTACTCGATCACCATGCACTGCAGGCCGAGGCAGATGCCGAGGGTGGGGAGGCCCTGCTCCCGCGCGAACCGCAGCGCGCCGAGCTTGCCCTCGATGCCGCGGATGCCGAAGCCGCCGGGGATCACGATGCCATCGACGCCCGCCAGCGCCTTCTCGGCGCCCTCGGGCGTCTCGCACAGGTCGGAGGGAATCCAGGTGATCTTGACCTTCGTCTCCTGGCCGAACCCGCCGGCCTTGAGCGCCTCGGTCACCGACAGGTAGGCGTCGGGCAGGTCGATGTACTTGCCGACCAGGCCGATGGTGACCTCGTGCTTGGGGTTGTGCACCGCCTGCAGCACCGTGTTCCAGCGCGTCCAGTCCACGTCCGCGGCCTTCGAGAGCCCCAGCGCCCGCACGATGTAGTCGTCCAGGCCCTGCTCGTTGAGCATGGTGGGGATGTCGTAGATGCTCGGGACGTCCACGGCGTTGACGACGGCATCCTCATCGACGTCGCACATGAGCGCGATCTTGCGCTTGTTCGACTCGGTGACAGGCCGGTCGCTGCGCAGCACCAGCGCATCGGGCTGGATGCCGATGGAGCGCAGGGCCGCGACGGAGTGCTGCGTGGGCTTGGTCTTCTGCTCACCCGAGGCGCCCATGAACGGCACCAGCGACACGTGCACGAAGAAGACGTTGTCGCGACCCAGCTCGTGGCGGATCTGGCGCGCGGCCTCGATGAACGGCTGCGACTCGATGTCGCCGACCGTGCCGCCGATCTCGGTGATGATCACGTCGGGCTGGGGATCCTCGGTCGCCTGCAGTCGCATGCGACGCTTGATCTCATCGGTGATGTGCGGGATGACCTGAACGGTGTCGCCCAGGTATTCGCCGCGGCGTTCCTTGGCGATGACCTGCGAGTAGATCTGCCCCGTCGTGACGTTGGCCGACTGGTTCAGCTCGATGTCGAGGAAGCGCTCGTAGTGGCCGATGTCGAGATCGGTCTCGGCCCCGTCGTCGGTGACGAACACCTCGCCGTGCTGGAACGGGTTCATCGTTCCCGGGTCGACGTTCAGGTAAGGGTCGAGCTTCTGCATGACCACGCGCACGCCGCGCGCGGTGAGCAGGTTGCCCAGGCTCGCTGCGGTCAGTCCCTTCCCCAACGAGGAAACGACACCGCCTGTCACGAAGATGTGTCTGGTGGTGTCGTTCGAAAGGGGGGCCGCGCTAGAAGTTTCCGTCACGGGCTTTCATGCTACCAGTCATGCGCCGCCGAGGCTGAGCAGTTCGCGTGCGTGGGTGAGTGCCGCCTCGGAATCGGCCATCCCCGACAGCAGTCGGGCCATTTCGGCCTCTCGGTCGGCGCCGGCCAACCGCCGCACGCTCGACGCGGTCACCGACCCGTCGCTGGCCTTCACGACGGTGAGGTGGTTGCCGGCGAAGGCGGCCACCTGCGCGAGGTGGGTGACCACGACGACCTGCGACGATTCGGCGAGTCGCGCCAGGCGACGGCCCACCTCGATCGCGGCAGCCCCGCCGATGCCGGCATCCACCTCGTCGAACACGAACGTGGGCACCGGGTCGGTGCCGGCGATGACCACCTCGAGCGCCAGCATGACGCGGCTGAGCTCGCCGCCGGAGGCACCCTTGGCGACGGGCCGCGGCTCGGCTCCCGGATGCGGGGCCAGCAGGATGGTCACGTCGTCGCGGCCGGCGGCCGATGGCGACCCCGGCGCGACCTGCACCGCCAGGCGCGCGTCGGGCAGGGCCAGGGCACGCAGCTCTTCGGTGACGGCCGCGCCGAGCCGCTCTGCGGCAGCCGTGCGGGCGGCGGTCAAGGCGTCGGCGGCGGCGTCGAGCACGGATGCCGCGGCGTCGCGCTCCTCCGTGAGACGCTCGACCCGGTCGCCGTCGTCGTCGAGTTCGGCCAAGCGGGCCGATCCGGTGCGCAGCAGGTCGATCGCGGCATCCACCGAGCCGTGCACGCGAGACAGCGTCGCGAGCTCGGCGCGACGCTCCTCGACGAGGGCGAGCTCCTGTGGTCCGGTCTCGTCGAGGTCGGCGAGGTATCCCGACAGCGACTGCGCGAGGTCCACGGCGCGGTACCCGATCTCGGCCGCCTGCTCGGCAAGGGCGGCAAGAGAGCCGTCGCGGTCGGCGGCACGCTCCAGAGCCCGCCGGGCCTCGGCGGCCAGCGCCGCGACGTCGGGCGCGTCGTCGTCGGTCGACAATGCCGCGTGGGCGGTCGCCGCGGCCACGCGCAGGTCCTCGGCGTGCGCGAGACGCTCGGCCCGACGCGTCAGATCGTCGTCCTCCCCCGGCTGCGGGTCGACCCGTTCGATGTCGGCCAACAGCAGGCGCAGCTCCTCGGCCTCGCGCGCTCGGGCGTCGCGGTCACCGGTGAGCGTGGTCAGCTCGGCGTCCAGCGCCCGCCAGGTGTCGTATGCCGAGCGGTAATCCGCGAGTGCTGCGGCGACCGGCGCACCGCCGAACCTGTCGAGGGCCTCGCGCTGCGCGACGGCTGAGCGCAGCCGCAGCTGATCCGACTGCCCGTGCACGACGACCAGCTGGTCGGCGAGATCGGCGAGCACCCCCGCGGGCGCGGTGCGGCCGCCTACCGTCGCACGGCTGCGACCCTCGCTCGAAAGCGTGCGCGCCAGGTACAGCTCCGCGTCGCCCCCGCCGATGGGCTCGAGGTCTCCGCCCGCCTCGCGCACCCGCTCGGCGACGGCTCCGTCGTCCGGGACGATCCACGTGCCCTCCACCGATGCCTGCGGCGCCCCCGAGCGCACGGCACCCGAGTCCGCGCGCTGACCGAGCAGCAGCCCCAGGCCCGTGACGACCATCGTCTTGCCCGCGCCCGTCTCTCCGGTGATCGCGGTGAACCCCGGGCCCATCGGCAGGGTCGCCTGGGCGATGACACCGAGGTCGCGCAGGCGGATCTCCTCGATCATCGCGAAACCTCGCAGAACACGGCGATGCTCACGGGGCCTCCGCCTCGACCGGTCCGACGGGTCCCCGCCAGCCGGTCACGGGCAGCTGGAACTTGCGCACGAGCCGGTCGGTGAAGGCAGCGGGATGCAGCCGCGCCAAGCGCACCGGGTCGGCGGAGCGGCGCACGACCACGCGGGCGCCCGGCGGCAGATCGTGCGAGCGCCGCCCGTCGCACCACAGCACGCCGAGGCCGTTGTTGCGCTCGAGCACCTCGATCGCCACCGCCGCCTCGGGGCTCACCACCAGCGGGCGCGCGAAGAGAGCGTGAGCCGACAGCGGGACGACCGTAATCGCCTCGACGGTGGGCCACACCACTGGTCCGCCGCCCGAGAAGTTGTACGCCGTCGACCCGGTGGGTGTCGACACGACGACGCCGTCGCAGCCGAATGACGACAGCGGGCGGCCGTCGATCTCCATGACGACCTCGAGCATCCGCTCCCGGCTGGCTTTCTCGACGGTGGCCTCGTTCAGCGCCCACGTCTCGTAGATCACCGTGTTGGTGGCATCCTTGATGCGCACCGACAGGGCCATGCGTTCCTCGACGACGTAATCGCGGGCAATGACGCGGCGCACCGCGTCATCCATGTCGTCGCGTTCGATCTCGGCCAGAAAGCCGACATGCCCCATGTTGACGCCGAGCACCGGGGCGGTGCCGTCACGGACGAGTTCGGCGGCCCGCAGGATCGTCCCGTCGCCGCCGAGCACGATGGCCAGCTCGATGTCGTCGACGGCGACATCGGTGCCGAGGGTGGCGACGCCCGAGAGATCGATACCCGTGAGATCGCCGCGATCCTCGGCGGTGACGACGGGGTGGGCGCCAGCGGACTGGAGGGCCTGGAAGACGCGCTGGGCAGCGTCGGCGTTGTCGCCCCGGTGGGCGTTGACGACGACGAGGATGTGTCGCTGAGGCTGCGTCATTCGATCTCCGCCAGTCGGTTCACGGTGCGCAACCATTCTGTCGGATTGCCGTCCACGCCCGGACGCAGATGCACCAGATACTCCGCGTTGCCGTGCGTGCCGGCGATCGGCGACGAGATGAGTCCGCAGGTGCCCAGGCCCGCGTCCCATGCCGACCACAGCACGCCGGCGACGGCGTCGGCGCGCAGGCCGGCGTTCTTGACGAGCCCCTCACGCACGCCCGTGCGCCCCACCTCGAACTGCGGCTTGATCAGCAGGACGATGTCGGCGTCCGGGGCGCAGACGGCCACCACGGCCGGCAGCACGTGCGCAAGCGAGATGAACGACAGGTCGCCGGTGACCACCGACGGCGCCACGTCGACGCCCGAGGCCGCGGCGAGGCTCTCCGGAGTCATGTGCCGCACGTTGAACCCTTCAACGGCCCGCACCTCGGGGTCGGCGGCGACGGATGCCGCCAGCTGACCGTGGCCAACGTCGACGGCGAGCACGGGATGGGCGCCTCGTTCACGCAGCACCTGCGTGAATCCTCCGGTGGACGCCCCCATGTCCAGCGCCGTCCGGTCCTGCACGTCCACGGCGAAGGCGTCGAGTGCGGCGATCAGCTTGTGCGCCGCTCGGCTGACGTAGTGATCGGATGCCGCGACGGTGATCGCGGCATCCTCCCCCACGCGTGCGGACGCTTTCACGAGCGGTTGCCCGTCGACGCTCACGAGGCCGGCGGCGATCAGCTGCGCGGCGTGCGTGCGCGAGCGCGCAAGCCCGCGCGCAGCGACGGCCGCATCGAGACGCTCCGTCATGCTGAGGGGTCTGCCGGGCCGGACTGCAGCCGACGGGCCAGTTCGTCGTGCAGCGCCGCGTACCCCTGGGCCCGCTCGTCGAGGGGCTGGCCCTCGATCACCTCGAGCGCCGACAGCAGATCTTCGCGCGGCTGCGCGGGTTCGGCTGCGGACGGCTCGGGCGCGGCATCCATCGACATGCCCCCAGGATAGGCGCTGGTCCGCCGGATCAGGGCCGGTGGAACGGGTCGGCGTACAGCCGCTCCGGCACGCGGAACCCGAAGATGCCGCGTCCTGTCGCCCAGATCGCCGCCGCGCCCGCGCGCACCAGATCGATGGGGCGCGAGCCCTCGGACAGGATGTGGACGTCGGGTCCGTCGATACGGACAGCCGCATCGCGCACGGTCGTGACGTCGCCCTTGATCTTCACCTCGGGGTAGGGCTCGTGCAGTTCGCGCAGGTCGCCCAGGATGTACGTCGGCCGCGAATGCGGCGGCGCCGCCAGCACGTGCTTGGGCCGGTCCACCCCGGTGAGGACGAGCACCGACGGGATGCCGGCGGCCTGAGCCCCCGCGATGTCGGTATCGAGGCGGTCACCGAGGAACAGCGGGTTCGATGCGCCGAAGCGGGCCACGGCTTCGTCGAAGATCGGGCGTTCCGGTTTGCCCGCCACGACGGCGAGCCGGCCGACCGCGGTATGCACGGCCGACACCAGGGTGCCGTTGCCCGGAGCGAGACCCCGCGCCTGAGGGATCGTCCAGTCGGTGTTGGTGGCGATCCACGGGATGCCGCCCTCGTCCTCGGGCAGTGCGAGCGCGTACGCCGCTTCGGCCAGGTGCTGCCAGCCGACGTCGGGCGCGAAGCCCTGCACCACGGCGGCCGGCGAGTCATCGGCGCTGCGCGTGACTGCGTAGCCCGCCTTCTCCACCTCGACCGTCAGTCCGTCACCACCGACGACGAGGATGCGCGCGCCGGGCGCCACGCGCTCCCGCAGCAGCCGCATGGCCGCCTGCGGACTGGTTACGACGTCCTCGGGTTTGGTCGAAGACAGGCCGAGTTCACGCAGGTGGCTTGCCACCGTGGCGTCGGTGCGCGAGGCGTTGTTGGTGATGTAGCCGAGCCGGCGGGTCTGACCCGCGCGGACGAGGCTCTCCACCGCGTGCGGAAGCGGGCTGGGTCCGGCATAGACGACCCCGTCGAGGTCGGCCAGAACGACGTCGACTCCGTCAAGCGGCGTCGGCGTGGCGTTGCGCGAGAACAGCGCCATCACTTCTCCGGGGCGTCGTCCGACAGCCCGGCGTCGTCGAACAGCGTCTCGCTCTTCGGGTCGATGGCCTCATCGGCCACCGCAACCGTCTCTGGCTCCGCGGCCGTTTCGGGCTCCGCGGCCGACGTGGCCCCCGACTCGGCTTCAGAGGCGTCGGCGCCATGAGCTTCGGCGTTCTCAGCTCCAGCCTCAGCGACGACCGCCTCAGCCTCTTCGGCGTCGGCCTCGTCACCCTCAGCATCGTCGGGCTCGAGCGCGAGCTCCTCGACCTCGTCGACGATCTGGAACTCCTCGTCCGCCGACGAACCGAGAGCAGCGTCGATCACCTCGGCGGCGACGATCGCGCGGCGCTGCCACTCGGCGGACTCGTCATCGCGTCCGAGCTCTGCCAAAACGGTCGCGCGGGCGGCGAAGAGCGCCGGGCTCCACTCGAAGGCACGGTCCGGATCCAGCTCGGGAATGTCCAGCTCCGCCAGTGCACGCTGCGGCTGCCCGAGGTCCAACTGTGCGCCGGACATCGCGATCGCGAGCTCGACCCGCGCCGGGGTGGCAAGCGCCGCGCGGTCAACCGAGCGACCGAGCTCGAGAGCGCGGTCGGGCCGTCCCACGCCGCGCTCGCTGTCGACCATGAGCGCGATCTGATCGTCGCGTCCCGAGATGCGGCGGTATGTCCGCAGTTCGCGCAGCGCCAGGGCGAAGTCCCCGATCGCATATGCCGTGATGGCGGCGGTCTCCCGCGCGACGGCGATGCGGCCGGCCCGGCGAATCGCGGCGAGGGCGTGCTCGTGTGCCAGCTGCGGGTCCTCCTCGATGAGCATCGCTGCCATCGCGAGGTGGCGACCGACCTGCTCGGCGTTCTCCTTGCTCAGGGTCTTCAGCTCATTGCGTGCCGAAGGGTGCAGATCCGCTGCAGTGACGTCGTCGGGGATGTGCGGTCCCGACTCACGCTCTTCCTGCGGGGGACGCGAGACTCGGCGATCGTCACGGGCATCGAACGGGCGCCCGCCTCCATCACGCTTCGCATAGGGCTTGCGGTCGCCGTCACGCGGCGGGTACGACTTCCGCTCACCGTCGCGCGGAGCGTACGGACGACGCTCACCATCACGGGGCGGGTACGACTTCCGCTCACCATCACGAGGGGCGTACGGACGACGCTCACCATCACGGGGCGGGTACGACTTCCGCTCACCATCACGCGGCGGGTACGACTTCCGCTCACCATCACGAGGGGCGTACGGACGACGCTCACCGTCACGCGGCGGATAAGACTTACGCTCACCGTCACGGGGCGGATAAGACTTACGCTCCCCGTCACGAGGCGCGTACGGACGACGCTCACCATCACGCGGCGGATAAGACTTCCGCTCCCCGTCACGAGGCGCGTACGGACGACGCTCACCATCACGGGGCGGGTACGACTTCCGCTCACCATCACGCGGCGGATAAGACTTCCGCTCCCCGTCACGAGGCGCGTACGGACGACGCTCACCATCACGGGGCGGGTACGACTTCCGCTCCCCGTCACGCGGGGCGTACGGACGACGCTCACCGTCACGCGGCGGATAAGACTTCCGCTCACCGTCACGAGGCGGGTACGACTTACGCTCGCCATCGCGAGGCGCGTAGGGACGACGCTCACCGTCACGAGGCGGGTACGACTTACGCTCACCATCGCGAGGCGGGTACGACTTACGCTCACCATCGCGAGGCGGGTACGACTTACGCTCACCATCGCGAGGCGGGTACGACTTACGCTCACCATCGCGAGGCGCGTAGGGACGACGCTCACCGTCACGCGGCGGGTATGACTTCCGCTCGCCATCGCGAGGCGGGTACGACTTACGCTCACCATCGCGGGCAGCCGGCCGGTGATCACCGTCGCGCTTCTGGTACGGCTTGCGGTCGCCCTCGCGCTTCACGAAGGGCTTGCGCTCCCCCGAGTTTCGCCGGTCGTCGGACACGTGCTTGGGGCGCCGGCGTTCTTCGCCATCCGGTCGCTTGTCGTCCGTCATCTCGGCTCCTTCCCTATT